>NZ_JARAML010000032.1:0-52672 GCF_028807375.1 Marinovum sp. PR37
CGGCGCCATTGCCCGAGCTGATCCAGTCGTCGCCGGCGCCGCCGAAGACGGTGTCGACCCCAGTGTTCGACAGCAGGGTGTCATTGTCGCCGTCGCCGTCGAGCCTGTCGGCGCCGGTGCCGCCGACCAGGCTGTCGTTGCCATCGCCGCCCTCGAGCGTGTCGAAGGCGCTGTCGCCGATCAGCGTGTCATTGCCGGCGCCGCCTGTCAGGCTGTCGGCCCCCCAGTCGCCGAAGATGGAATCATTGCCGGCGCCGCCGTCGACGGTATCGGCGCCGCCGCCGGCATCGATGGTGTCGTCGCCGGCCCCGGCGTCGATCCGGTCATTGCCGCGGCCGGTGACGATATGGTTGTCGTCGCCCAGGCCGGTGACGGTGTCATTGCCGTCGCCGGTGGCGATGTTCTCGATCAGCCCGCTGCCGATACTGGCCCATTGCGTGCCGCCCACGGTGATCGCCGCGCCACTGGCCAGGGTGACCGCGATGGCATCGGTGAGCGCCGCCATGTTGAGCCAGTCGGTGCCGCCGTCGCTGTCCTCGATGGTGCCGCGCCCGGCCTCCTGGGCGAGGTAGTCGGTGAAATCGCCGGTGATGTGGTGCACGGTATCGGTGGTGGCATCCGCGCCGCGGAACTCCAACTCGACGCCGGTGAGCGAGCCCTCATCGAAATTGGCGTTGTCGGTGATGTGGATCGTCCAGTCGCCGACCGAGCTGACCCCGAGCGCGCCGGAGACGCCGAACACCCAGGTGCCGTTGAGGTCGTTGTTGCCCGGCTCGTTCAGGAACAGGTCGAAGATCTCGCCGGTGGGGGATTCGAGCTGGATCGTCAGGGCGCCCATATAGGTGTGGCTGCCTTCGATGGTGACATAGATATGCTCGATGATCACGCCTTCGGTCACGCTGAGGGTGACCGAGGCGGTGCTGTTGTCGGTGATCGCCACCGGCGCGCCGCTGTAGCTGGCGGTGAGCACCTCCAGGTTGGCGCTGGTGGCGGCATCGGCATAGAGCAGGTCCCAGACCTCGGCCATGCGCACCGCGGCAAAGGCATCGACCATGCCGAAGCCATAGGAATGGTGGAAGCTCATGCCGCCGCCGTTCCAGTTGCCGGCGCCATTGGCCAGCCAGTCGCCCACCTCCGAGCCGCTGCCGCTGCCGCCATAGGCCGAGCCGGTATGGGCGGCGGAAATCGCCAGGATGTTCTGCACATCGCGCCAGCCGAGATCGGGGTTGGCCTGAAGCATCAGCGCCACCACCCCCGAGACCACCGGCGTCGCCGCCGAGGTGCCGCCGAAGGTGTCGGTGTAATTGTCCGGGCTGTAGCCCCCGCTGCCCTCGAGATCGGTGGTGACCGAGGCCGCCGGCGCGGTGATCAGCAGGTTGGCCCCCCAGTTGGAATAATTGGCGATCTCGCCGCTCTGGCCGGCGGCGGCCACGGTGATGACCTGGTGCAGGCTGTTGTGGCCCTCGCCCTGGGCGTTGAGGGTGTCGTTGCCCGCCGCCTTGAGGATGATCGTGCCCAGCCCGCCGCGGCCGTTCTCTGCCGCATGGGCAAAGGCCGCGCCCTCCTGGCCGGCGACGCTGCCGGGGTCGCTGAGGTTGAGGAATTGCTCGTAGGTCGGCGTGTAACCCCAGCTGTTGTTGGTGATGTCGAAGGTTTCCATGAACCGCAGGGCGTCGTTGTTCACGTCATTGCCCTGGGCGAAGACATCGTTGAGCAGGTCGACCCCGGCGATGGTGACATTGAAGGCCACGCCGACCCCGCCGAGGGAATTGTTCTCGGCCGCGATGATCCCGGCGACCGAGGTGCCATGGCCGTCGGCGGCGCTGTTGGGCTGGCCGTCGTCGGCCCCGAGGCCCATGTAGTGCAACGTGCTGTCGTAATTGCCGTCGAGGTCCTCATGCACCGCTTCGGTGCCGTCGTCATAGACGCCGACGGTCACGCCGCTGCCGGTGTAATCGGCCCAGATCGCCTCGATGTCGCCGATGAGATTGAAATGCCATTGCTGAGTGTAAAGTGGATTGGTTGACGCAACCATGCCTGCGCTCCCGAAGGGTGACGTTTTCAAATAGCGGTCCGGCGCCACACGAGGGGCCCCGGCCGGGATTGACGTACTCTGCCGCGTTCGCCCGGTTATGACAATCGCATTGCGCGCGCCTCGGGTGACAAGCCGGGGCGGGCTTGCTAAGCCAAGGGCGCATCCCGGCCGCGACAGAAGAGGTCCCCCTTGCAGATCGAGAAGACCGCGCTCGAGGGCGTGCTGATCCTCACCCCCGCCCGCCATGGCGACAACCGCGGCTTTTTCTCCGAAAGCTGGAACCGCGAGACCCTGGCGGCGCAGGGCATCACGCTGGATTTCGTCCAGGACAACCATTCGCTTTCGGCCACGCCCGGCACCCTGCGCGGGCTGCATTGCCAGCTGCCGCCGCGCGCCCAGGCCAAGCTGGTGCGCTGCGGCCGCGGCCGGCTTTATGACGTGGCGGTCGACATCCGGCCGGGCTCTGCCACCTTCGGGCAATGGGTCGGGGTCGAGCTGAGCTTCGAGAACGGCCGGCAGCTGCTGATCCCCGAAGGCTTCCTGCATGGTTTCGTGACCCGCGACCCCGACACCGAGATCCTCTACAAATGCACCGACACCTATGCCCCCGCCCATGAGCGCGGCGTGCGTTGGGACGATCCCGAGCTCGGGATCGACTGGGGGCTCGAGGGCCGGGCGCCGGTGCTTTCGGCGCGCGATGCCGCCGCCGGCCGGCTGGCCGATCTCGAGAGCTTCGCGGAGCGCCCGGCGTGAAGCTGCTGATCACCGGCGGCGCCGGCTTCATCGGATCGGCGGTGGTGCGGCAGGCGATTGCCGCCGGCCATGCGGTGGTCAATCTCGACGCGCTGACCTATGCCGCCTGTCTCGACAATGTGGCCAGCGTCGCCGATCACCCGGAGTATGCCTTCGAACATGCCGATATCCGCGACCGCGCCGCGCTCGACCGGATCTTCGCCCGCCATGCCCCCGATGCGGTGATGCATCTGGCGGCCGAGAGCCATGTCGACCGCTCGATCGACGGCCCCGGCGCCTTTGTCGAGACCAATGTCACCGGCACCTACACCCTGCTCGAGGCGGCGCGCGGATACTGGACCGAGGCCGGCCGTCCCGCGCATTTCCGCTTTCACCACATCTCCACCGACGAGGTCTTCGGCTCGCTGGGGCCCGAGGGCAGGTTCACCGAGGACACGCCCTATGACCCGCGCTCGCCCTATTCGGCCTCCAAGGCGGCCAGCGATCACCTGGTGCGGGCCTGGTTCCACACCTACGGGCTGCCGGTGGTGCTGAGCAATTGTTCCAACAACTACGGCCCCTACCACTTCCCGGAAAAGCTCATCCCGGTGATCATCCTCGGCGCGCTGGCGGGCCGGCCGCTGCCGATCTACGGCGATGGCTCGAACGTGCGCGACTGGCTGTATGTCGAGGATCATGCCGAAGCGCTGCTGCTGGTGCTGAGCCGGGGCGCCCCGGGCGAGAGCTACAACATCGGCGGCGAGAACGAGCGCAGCAATCTCGAGCTGGTGCGGACGCTCTGCGCCATCCTCGATGCCAAACGGCCGAAGCCCTCGGGCTCCTATGCCGATCAGATCACCTTTGTCGCCGACCGCCCGGGCCATGACGCGCGCTATGCGATCGATCCGGCGCGGATCGCCCGGGAACTGGGCTGGCGGCCCTCGGTCACGCTTGACGAGGGGCTGGAGCGCACCGTGCAATGGTATCTCGACAACGAGGCCTGGTGGCGGGCGCTGCAATCGCGCCAGGGGGTGGGCACGCGGCTCGGGGTGGGCGCCGTTTCGGACCCCCACCGGGGGACGGTTTCAGGCGCGAACCGGCGGAGCCCTGAAGAATGAGCCTGCTGGTCTTCGGCCGCACCGGTCAGCTTGCCCGCGCGTTGCAGCGCCAGGAGGCGGTCACGGCGCTGGGCCGGGCCGAGGCCGATCTCCTGGACCCCGCGGCCTGTGCCGCGGCGATCCATGCCGCCGCCCCGCGCGCGGTGATCAATGCCGCCGCCTATACCGCGGTCGACCGGGCCGAGCAGGAAGAGACGCTGGCCACCCGGATCAACGCCGCGGCGCCGGCGGCCATGGCGCAGGCCTGTGCCGCGCGCGGCATTCCCTTCCTGCATGTCTCCACCGACTATGTCTTTGACGGCTCCGGCGACAGGCCCTGGCGCGAAGACGATCCCGTGGGTCCGCTCAACGCCTATGGCCGCAGCAAGCTGGCCGGCGAAGCGGCCGTGCGCGCGGCGGGCGGGCGGCATGTGATCCTGCGCACCTCCTGGGTGTTCTCGGCCGAGGGGGCGAATTTCCTCACGACCATGCTGCGCCTGAGCGAGACCCGCGACAGCCTCTCGGTGGTCGCCGATCAGCTCGGCGGCCCGACCCCGGCGGCGGAGATCGCCGCGACATTGCTGAGGATGGCAGCGGCGCTTTGCGCGGGGCAGGGCGGCGGCACCTATCATTACGCCGGCGCGCCGGCGATCAGCTGGGCCGGCTTCGCCCGCGCGATCTTTGCCGGGGCGGGCCGTGATGTCACCGTCACCGACATCCCCAGCAGCGCCTATCCCACCCCGGCGCGGCGGCCGCTCAATTCCCGTCTCGATTGCGCCAAACTCCGGGCGGATTTCGGCATTACCCCTGCCGACTGGCGCGCCGGGCTGTCTGCGGCGCTGGAGCTTCTGGAGGCATGATGAGCACACGCAAGGGGATCATACTGGCCGGCGGCTCGGGCACGCGGCTCTATCCGATCACCATGGGCATCAGCAAGCAGCTGCTGCCGGTCTATGACAAGCCGATGATCTATTACCCGCTCTCGGTGCTGATGCTCTCGGGCATCCGCGAGATCGCGGTGATCACCACGCCGCAGGACCAGGACCAGTTCCGCCGCACCCTGGGCGATGGCAGCCAATGGGGTGTCAGCTTCACCTATATCGAACAGCCCCGCCCCGAGGGGCTGGCCCAGGCCTATCTGCTGGCCGAGGATTTCCTCGCCGGCGCGCCGAGCGCCATGGTGCTCGGCGACAACATCTTCTTTGGCCACGGGCTGCCGGAACAGCTGGCGGCGGCGGATGCGCGCGCGACCGGCGGTTCGGTCTTCGGCTATCGCGTCGCCGATCCCGAACGCTACGGGGTGGTGGATTTCGGCCCCGACGGCAAGGTGCGCCGCATCGTCGAGAAACCGGCGGTGGCGCCATCGCCCTATGCGGTGACCGGGCTCTATTTCCTCGACGGCAGCGCGCCCGTGCGGGCCCGCGCGGTCAGGCCTTCGGCGCGCGGCGAGCTCGAGATCGTCGATCTGCTGGGCAGCTACCTGCGTGACGGGCTGCTCTCGGTCGAGCAGATGGGCCGCGGCTATGCCTGGCTCGATACCGGCACCCATGGCTCGCTGCTCGATGCCGGCAATTTCGTCCGCACGCTCAGCGAACGCCAGGGCATGCAGGTCGGCTGCCCGGAAGAGATCGCCTTTGGCCAGGGCTGGATCGACGCCGCGGCGCTGCGCGCCCGGGCCGAGCTCTTTTCCAAGACCGCCTATGGCGCCTATCTGAGCGGGCTCATTGCGCCGGCTGGGGACGGCGGCAGACCACGGTCAGCCCGCCCCGGTTGACCTTGTTGAAGGCGGTGCCGGCGGGCGTGTAGATCGGCTTTTCGCGGCGCGGGATCTCGGGCTTGGCCACCGCCCCGGCATAGACGATCTCGCCGCCCGACCGGGTCACCGCCTCGACCAGCGCCTGCGGGGTGAAGAACAGCGTATGCGGATCCTGCCGCGCGCCTTCCAGATGCAGATAGGAATGGCCGCCCTGCGGCACCTCGATCAGCATCAGCCCATGCGGGCGCAGTGCGCCGACCAGATGGCGCAGCGTCTCGATCAGCTCTTCGGCCACCAGGTGTTCGACCGAATGCGAGGCGACGATCACATCAAAATAATTCTGCGGAATCTCGGAAAGCTCATCGAATTGCATTGCGCCGATATGATCGAGGTATTTGGCACTCTCGATATCGGGCTCGAAGGCATAGGGGCTTTTGGCATGGCTGTAATGGAGCAGATATCCCGGGCCGCTGCCGAAATCGAGCACCCGGTTGAAACGCCCGCCATGTTTCTTGAGACGGATGATCTGCGACCGGGCGCGGCGGAAATAGCGCTGCATCATCCGCGAGCTCTCGCGGTATTCCTCGGAGAAATAGGTTTCCGGCGCGATCTCGCGATCCTTGCGGTTAGTCTTGGCATAATCCTGGCGATAGTAATCGGCCAGCATCTCAGCGGAATCAGGCACATGGCCCAACCCGCAGACGGTACAATAGAGCACGGTCTGCGGCGCAAAGGGTTTCACGTTCGAGGGGTAATCGCTGCTGAAGCCCAGAGCATCGGCACCGCACGCCGGACAGGGGCGGGGATCGGTCTGCGGATGACGGACTGAAAAGGATTTCGGTTCTGTTTTCATAGGAGCCCGGAATTTGATTTGGACTGACATCTCACGCCCCGTACAAGGTTGCAATCACGCAGCCGATAATTTGTGCCGCCTGAAGACCTTTGCCAGGGTAACGCTGCAGCAGAGGCAGAGAGCCTCCGATCTGCATTGGTCCCGTGCGCCTTCCGAACGCCGATGATCTTTTCTCTCCGATCCGTTTCCGCCTTATAGGTCATCCGGCTTGATCCCGTCAAAGGCGGAAATCTCCCTGTGAAACCGCCCGGATGGCGCTGACCGCCCGCCCGGGCATCCTCAGTAGGTGTTGAGAAAGCTGTAGGCATAACGGCGCGGCCCGCCATGGCGGTTCTCGATCTGCAATTCGCCGGCGCGCACCGCGACAGAGGAGCGCCCGTCGGTGCCGGTGGTGCCGGAGAGCACCGAGCCGCCGTGGTTTTCGAGGCTGGCTCCGCGCGCCAGGGTGAGCAGCGCCAGCGACGGGCCGGTGTCATAGGAGAACAGCCCCGAATGCGGCGCCTGGGGATAATCCGGGTCGACGAGATTGAGCGCCACCATGCCCCCGGCGCCGGGGGTCGGCACATAGCCCACGGCATCGTTGGCGATGTCGATCGCGCCGGCCATCAGGCAGGGCACCCGGGCCAAGCCATCGGCCCGGCGCAGGCTCAGCCCCGGGGTCCAGGCGCTGCCGTCGACGCTGACCCGGATCTGAAAATCCTCGTCGCCCGCCAGCCCCAGCTCGGCCCGCCCGGACCAGCCGGATTGCAGCACCACCGAGGCGGTGTCGGTCGCCGTGGCCTTGTTGATCGTCAGCCGGTGGTCGCTGCCGGCATGGGTAAAGAGCGCCGCCTCCGAGGCCACCGCCAGCCGGTTGGTGGCATCCGAACTAGTGCCGACCCCCAGGCCGGTCAGATTTTCCAGCGGCGGCACCACCGCCAGCCAACTGCCGGCGGAAAACACCCGCAGGCGGTTTTCGGCCAGCCCCCAGGCGCGCCAGCCCTCCTGCGGATCGACGAACAGCCAGGCGCCGTCGCCGTAGCAGGCCAGCCGGCCGTCCTGCCCGGCCCAGGCGCCGCCGGCACCGGTGCCCAGGGCATGGGTGTCGCCCTCCGCCGGGCTGGCCGGCGGGGTGACGGCATCGAATTCCGCCACCCGGAGCTGCACCAGCGCGTCCAGCCGGCGCAGGGCCTCGTTGTGGGTGACATGCTTCTGGGCCTGCGACGGTTGCAGGTAGGGCAGCGAGAGGCTGGGCGAAAGGCTGGGCATGGGATTCTCCATAGGGTTGCGCGGGGCGGTGAGGTCCGGTCCCGCAGCCCTATCAGACCCGGCCTTGCCGATCGGCAAAGCCTTCGCACGCTGGCTTAACCGGCTGTCAAGAGGGTGCTGCAGGGGCGTTTTCCAGAGTTGTCAAAATCGGGGAAGTAGGCTAACGAGCGCCCCATGACGCTTTAGGAGATTTGACAGATGTTTGATAACAAAACGGTTCTTATTACGGGGGGGACCGGCAGCTTCGGCAAGAAATATGTCAAGACTCTTCTGGAACGCTATTCGGTCAAGAAGATCATTGTCTACTCGCGCGACGAGCTGAAGCAGTTCGAGATGTCGCAGACCTACAATGCGCCGCAGATGCGGTATTTCATCGGCGACGTGCGCGACCGTGACCGCATGGTTACCGCGATGGAAGACGTCGATTATGTCATCCACGCCGCCGCGCTCAAGCAGGTGCCGGCCGCCGAATACAACCCGATGGAATGCATCAAGACCAACGTGCATGGCGCCGAAAACGTCATCCACGCGGCGATTGCCAACAATGTCGAGAAGGTCGTGGCGCTCTCCACCGACAAGGCTGCCAACCCGATCAACCTCTATGGCGCCACCAAGCTGGCCTCCGACAAGCTCTTTGTCGCCGCCAACAACATGGTGGGCACCAAGCCCACCCGCTTCTCGGTCGCGCGTTACGGCAACGTGGTCGGCTCGCGCGGCTCGGTCGTGCCCTTCTTCGAGAACCTGAAGGCCCAGGGCGCCACCTCGCTGCCGATCACCGACATGAACATGACCCGGTTCTGGATTTCGCTCCAGCAGGGTGTGGACTTCGTGCTCAAGAACTTCGAGCGGATGTACGGCGGCGAGATCTTCGTGCCCAAGATCCCCTCGGTGCGCGTCCCCGAGCTGGCCCGCGCGATCGCCCCCGAGCTCGAGCAGCACGTGGTCGGCATCCGCCCCGGCGAGAAGCTGCACGAGATCATGTGCCCCGGTGACGACAGCCACCTGACGCTGGAATTCGGCGATCACTACGTGTTGCAGCCGACCATCAAGTTCTTCGACCGCGAGAATGCCTTCACCACCAATGCGCTTGGCGAAGAGGGCAAGCCGGTGTCGCTGGGCTTCGAATACAACTCGGGCGCCAACGATCACTTCCTCACGGTCGACGAGATCGTCGAATTCAACCGGATGGCAATGGCATGATTCCCTATGGCCGTCAGGACATAACCGAGGCCGATCTCGCCGCCGTACGCGATGTCCTGACCAGCGACTTCATCACCCAGGGCCCCGCGATCGCGGGGTTCGAGGCCGATCTGGCGGCCTATTGCGGGGTGAAACACGCGGTGGCGATGAGTTCCGCCACCTCGGCGCTGCATGTGGCCTACATGGCGCTCGGTCTGGGGCAGGGCGATCTGCTCTGGACCTCGCCCAACACCTTCGTTGCCACTTCCAATGCCGCGCTCTACTGCGGCGCGGATGTGGATTTCATCGACATCGATCCCGACAGCTACAACATCTGCCTCGATACGCTCGAGGCCAGGCTGGCCGCGGCCGAAAAGGCCGGCCGCCTGCCCAAGATCGTGACCCCGGTGCATTTCGCCGGGCAATGCTGCGACATGGAACGGCTGGGCGCGCTCAAGGCGAAATACGGCTTTGCCCTGGTCGAGGATGCAAGCCACGCGGTCGGCGGCGATTACCGCGACGGCAAGGTCGGCAATTGCGCCCATTCCGACATCACCATCTTCTCCTTCCATCCGGTCAAGATCATCACCACCGCCGAAGGCGGCATGGCGATGACCAATGACGACGAGCTGGCGGCGGTGATGGCGATGCTGCGCACCCATGGCATCACCCGCGAGCCCGAGCGGATGCGCGGCGAGAGCGACGGGCCGTGGTATTACCAGCAGACCCTGCTGGGCTACAATTACCGGATCACCGATCTTCAGGCGGCGCTCGGCCGCAGCCAGCTGACCCGGCTGGATGCCTATATCGACGCCCGCCACGAACGCCGCGCGGTCTATGACCGCGCGCTGGCGGATCTGCCGCTGAAACTGCCGGCCCAGGCCGATTTCCAGCGCTCGGGCCTGCATCTCTATCCGGTGCTGGTGACGGATGACGCCCCGGTCGACCGCAAGACCGCCTTCACGCGGCTGCGCGCGCTGGGGATCGGGGTGAACGTGCTCTACATCCCGGTCTATCTGCAACCCTGGTATCGCGATCTGGGCTTTGGTCCCGGCCATTGCCCGAATGCCGAGGATTACTACAGCCGGATGATCACCATCCCGATGTATGCCACTCTGAGCGCCGAGGATCAGCAGACCGTGATCGACAGGCTGCACGAGGTCTTCGGCGCTTAGACCGGAGACCCCTTTTCCCTAACCCCGGATCAGCCGCCGGATCACATGGCTGGCCAGGTACCAGGCGGCGGGCAGGGGGCCGAGGCCGGCATGCTCGCGGTACATCCGCCAGGTGGCGGCGCTGGCGCGCCAGCGGTTGGCCGAGAGCGACCCCGGCGTCACGTGATAGATGGCCAGCGGCTCCCGGAGCCCATGCGCCGCCTCGGTGCGTTTCAGCAGATCGAGCCAGAAGGCGTAATCCTGCCGCAGCGGCAGCAGCGGCATCGCCATCGGCCCGAGCTGGTCGCGGTCGCAGATCGCGGTCAGCACGCCGATGACATTGCCATAAAGCAGCTGTTGCCGGTCGACCCGGGCCGGCACCTTCACCTCGTGGCGCCGATCGCCCTGTCTCCGCCAGAAGCCGGTATAGGTCAGCGCCAGCCCCTCGGCCTGCATCCAGCCCAGCTGGCGGGCCAGCTTTTCGGGCAGCCATTCGTCATCGGCATCGAGAAAGGCCAGATAGCGCCCCCGCGCCACGGCGATGCCGCGGTTGCGGGCGGCGGCGGCGCCACGCGGACCGGTCTCCGGTGCCGCCAGCACCCGGATCCGCGGATCGGCGGCCGCCCTCTCCCGGGCCAGCGCCGGGGTGGCGTCCGAGGAGCCGTCGTCGGCGATGATCAGCTCCCAGTCGTGCCGGGTCTGGGCGGTGACCGAGGCCACCGCGCGCGGCAGGCAGGCGGCGGCATTCAGGCAGGGCATGATGATCGAGACCGCCGGCGCCGGGGAGGCCGCCCGCGACAATTGCCCGGGCTGCGTCCCGGGGGCGTTTGACACGAGGGGGGGGACGGGATAACGGTGTCCACGATCTTCCCGGTGCAAGACCCTACCCCATTGTTTTAGGTGCTAGAAAAGATGACTCAAGCTTCTCCGCCAGTGCAAGTGATTGCGGAAATTGGTTGCAATCACAAGGGCGATCTGGAGACCGCCAAGGAATTGATCCGGGTCGCCGCCCATGTCTGCAAGGCGGATGTCGCCAAGTTCCAGAAGCGCCACAACCGCGAGCTTCTGACCGCCTCCGAATATGACACGCCGCACCCGGTGCCGGAAAACGCATATGGGCCGACCTATGGCGCGCACCGCGAGTTTCTCGAGCTCGACCTGGATCAGCACAAGGAGCTGGTCGAGGAATGCCGCGCCAACGGCATCGCCTATTCCACCTCGGTCTGGGATCTGACCTCGGCCAAGGAGATGACCACGCTAAACCCGCCGATGCTGAAAATCCCCTCGGCCACCAACCAGCACTACGAGCTGCAAGGCTATCTCTGCGAGCATTTCGCCGGCGAGATCCACGTCTCGACCGGCATGTCGACCGGTGACGAGATCGGCAAGCTGGTGGACTTCTACGAAGAGCGCGGCCGCGCCAAGGACCTGGTGGTCTACAGCTGCACCTCGGGCTACCCGGTGGCCTTCGAGGACATCTGCCTGTTCGAGATCAAGTCGCTGATGGAACGCTTCGGCGACCGGGTCAGAAGCATCGGCTTCTCCGGTCACCATCTGGGCATTGCCGCCGATGTGGCGGCGCTGGCGGTGGGCCGGATGATGGAAGCCGAGGGCAAGGGCACCTTCTCGCATATCGAGCGCCACTTCACCCTCGACCGCACCTGGAAGGGCACCGATCACGCCGCCAGCCTCGAGCCCGACGGGCTGCGCCGGCTGTGCCGCGACATCGCCAATGTCGACCGCGCGCTGGCCTTCAAGGGCCAGGAGATCCTGCCGGTGGAACAGGTCCAGCGCGACAAGCTGAAATGGTCCGGCGGCCGGGCCTGAACCTCTCAGGATCAGCCGCCCCCCGCCATCGGCCGGGGCGGCATGGATATTTCATATTGGCGGCCCGCCCGGCCCGCATTTCGATGACCGGGCGCCGGACGTCCGCACAGGGTGACAGCCGATGACCGGCACCGTGATCTTCCGCTGCAATGTCTCGGCCAGCGTCGGCCTGGGCCATCTCATGCGCTGTCGCGAGATGGCGCGCTATCTCGGTGCGCTCGGCTGGCACTCGGTGCTGCTCGGCCCGCCCGACAGCCTGCGCCAGCCCGCCGACGAGCGGCTCTTTGCCAACTGGCACAGCGTCGAGGATCGCGGCAGCTCTGACGACGATGCCGCCCGCGTCCTGGCACTCTGCGAAGCCCATGGCACGCGCCATGTGGTGATGGACGACTACCGCGTCGATCCCGGCTATCAGCAGCGTCTGCGCGCGGCCGGCCTGCGCTGGCTGCAACAATTCGATGCCTCCCGCCCCTGGATGTTCCAGCCCGATCTGCTGGTCAATGCCAGCCCCTACGAGAAACGCGCGCAATATCTGCCCTGGCTGGCCGAGCCCGAGCATACCCGGACGCTGTTCGGCCCGGCCTATGCGGTGCTGCGCCCGGCCTTTACCGGGATCACCGCGCGGGTCGATGGCCGCGCGGTGCGCCGGGTGCTGGTGGCCTTTGGCGGCGGCGACGATCGCGGCGCGCTGGAACAGGCGCTGCGCACCCTGGCCGGACAGCTCGGCCCCGAGGTGACGCTGGTGCTGGTCTCGGGCGCCGGCAATCCCCGCCGCGCGGCGATTGCCGAGACGGTGGCGGCGCTGCCCGCCGGCCAGGCCGAGTTCCACGTCAACCCGCCCGACATGGCCGGGCTGATGCGCGGCTGCGATCTGGCGCTGATCGGCGGCGGCACGATGAGCTACGAGGCGGCGATCTGCGGGCTGCCCACGGTCTTTGTCGGGCTGGCGCCGAACCAGGAGCGGCCCTGCCGCGGCTGGCAGGATCTCACCGGGGCGCCCTTCCTGGGGCTGGTGGGCACCGTCGGGGATGACCGCCTGCGGGCGGCGGTCTCGGAACTGGTCCAGGATGACGCCCGCCGCCGCGCCATGGCCGCCAAGGGCCGGGCGCTGGTCGACGGACAAGGCACGCAGCGGTTGACCGACGCGCTGCTCGAACGGGAAAGCGAGACGACATGAGCACGCAAAAAACCATCCTGGTGCTGGGCACCAATGCCGGCCAAGCGGATCTGATCCGTCACATGAAGGACCGCGGCTGGCGGGTGATCGGCGCCTCTCCGGTCAAGGGTGAGCCCGGACAGGCCTTCTGCGATGTGGTCGAGGCGGTCAATATCGTCGATCTCGACGCGCTCGAGGCGGTGGTCGAACGGCACAAGCCCGACCTGATCTATTCGATCTCCTCGGATGTGGCGATGAAATCGGTGGTGGCGCTCTCCGAACGGGTCGGCCTGCCGCATTTCTACGACAGCGCCTTCATCGATCTGCTCGACGACAAGGCCGCCCTGCGCGGTTTCCTGGCCGAGCATGATCTCGGCCCGGTGCCCTACCGCAAGCTGGCCAGCGCCGAAGAGGCCGCGGGCTGGGACACCTTCCCCTGCATGGTCAAGCCGACCGATGCGCAAGGTCAACGCGGCGTCGTCCGGGTCGACCGGGCGGCAGACCTGGCGCCGGCGATCGCGGCGGCGGTGGGCTTTTCGCGCAGCAGCCAGGCGATTGTCGAAGGCTTCCTCGACGGGGTCGAGATCTCCTGCAACGTGCTGGTCTGCGGCGGCGAGGTGAAGATGAAGGTGCTGTCCGAGCGGCTGGTGCATGGCCCCCATGCGCTGGGGGTGCCGCGCGGCCACCTGGTGCCCTGCGATGACGTCAGCGAGGACAACCAGCGCGCCGCGCTGGCGCTGGTCGACGGCATCATCGCGGCGCTCGGCAGCCGCGACGGGGTGCTCTATTTCCAGATGATCGTGACCCCCGAAGGCCCCCGCGTGGTGGAAATCGCGCCGCGGCTCGACGGCTGCCACATGTGGCGGCTGATCCGCGCCGCCGAGGGCGCCGACCTGATCGCCATGGCGATGGACTGCCTGACCGGCGAGGGCACGCCCGAACAGCTGCCGGGTGGCGGCGAGGGCGACCGGCAGCGGCCGATCGCCGAGCTGATGTTCCAGCAGATGGCCCCCGGCCAGCCGTTCAGCGCCGCGGCCTTTCCGGTGCCCGAGGATGCGATCTACCACGAATACCGCTATGACGCCGGCCAGGACGTGCGCCCGGTCAATGGCACGCTGGAAGTGGTGGGCTATTACGTGCGGAACCGCGCATGAGCCGGGTGATTGCCGTCACCGGGGCCTCGGGCTTCATCGGCCGCTACCTCTGCGCGGCGCTGGAACAGACCGGCGACCGGGTATTGCGGCTGGGCCGCGGGGCGCCATCCGGCCCGGACGACCGGCAGACCGATTATTCCCGCGACAGCCTGGTCGCCGCGCTGGCGGGCGCCGAGGCGGTGGTGCATCTGGCCGGCCGTCGGATGACCCGCGCGGATGCGCCGATGGATCTGGCGCCTTTCTGGCAGCCCAATGTCGCCCAGATCGCCGATCTGGTGGCGGCAGCCCGCGAGACCGGGGTGTCGCGGCTGGTGCTGGCCTCGACCATCGCGGTCTATTCCCCGGCCTCCGGCCTGCCCTACCGTGAAGAGGCGCCGGCCCATCCGATCAACGCTTATGCGCTGTCGAAGCTCATGGCCGAAGCGCATCTCGAGATGCTGACCCGCGCCGGCGGGCCTTCGGCGGTGGCGCTGCGCCTGGCGGCGGTCTACGGCCACGGCGAAAAGGGCACGCCGGCGCTGATGAAATTCGTGGGCCAGGCCCGGGCGGGCGAGACCATCGTGCTTACCGGCAATGCCGATTACCGCATCGATCAGCTTTACGTGCGCGACGCGGTCTCGGCCTTTCAGGCGGCGCTGGCCTCGGAGGCGCGCGGCGTGGTCAACATCGGCGGCGGCCGGGCCTGGTCGGTGGGCGAGATCGCCGAGACCGCCAACCGGGTCTTTGGCAATGCCGGCAACATCCGCTACGACACCGACAGCGACGCGCCGATGCCCGAAACGGCCATGGCGCTCGACCGGGCCGCCGAGGCGCTGGACTGGCGCCCGGAGTTCGATCTGAAATCCGGGCTCGAGGATTTCCGGCGCACCGCCGAGCGCGGCTAGCGCCGGCCCGGGTCTCAAGCCAGGTCTCGGTTTCCATTGATTTTTCCCGCCCCGGCCTGTCCGGCGCGGGTCCGCGCCTGCCCGATCCCTGTCCGGGGCGCCGCATTTGCAGGCAGGGCCGCCCCCTGGCAGCGCGGTCTCTCCTTTGCCCCAGGGGCAAGGGATTTGCGGCGGCCGGCAGGGCTTGAGGAATTGCCTCAAATAATGCAAACAACCTAGGCTTGGAAAGGGAATTCTCCATTGTCGGCTGTACATATGAATACCCGGGAGGAGGGGTCTTCTTCCGCTGAGACGCCTGAATTCTCGGGCGATACGCTCAATGGCGTTCCGCTGGTCAGCGACACCCACCATCTGCTTTTGCATCCGGGCGCGAAGCAGTTCCTGATTCTGCTCAGCGCCACCGGCACCAAGCCCGGCAGTTTCAACCTGTGGAAACACGCCGATGCGCTGCCCTATCACAAGCTTTACCTGCGGGTGCCGATCAACGATTGGTACCAGCAGGGCGTGCCCGGGTTGGGCGCGGATCCGGAAGAGACCTATGCCAGCATCCGCCGCCTGATCGAGGGCACCGGGGCGGATAAGGTCTATACCATCGGCAGCAGCATGGGCGCCTACGGGGCGCTGCTCTTCGGCCATGAGCTTGATGCCTCGGTGCTGGCTTTCAGCCCGGAAATCGTGCTCGATCTGCCGTTTTCCCGCTCGTCCAAGATGATCCCCGGCGATGTCACGCGCACCGTGCCCGACCTGCGCGAGCGGCTGGCCGCGGCCGAACGGCCGGTGTTCATCTATACCGGCGAGATGGACCCGGTGAATCTCTATTGCGCGGCGATGATCCGCAAGCTGTCCAACATCAATATCGTCACCTTCCGCGACGACGAACATACCGTCATGCGCACCCTGTTCCACACCGAGCGCCTGATCCCGACGATCCGGGCCTTTGTCGAGGACCAGCCGCTGCCGTCGATCATGGAAAAGGGCAATGCGCTCAATTTCGCCGCCTATCCGCGGCATTTCTATCGCGGCTGGCAGTATTTCCAGAACAAGCAGGACGATATTGCCGAAGAGGAATTCCAGAAGGCGCTCAAGGCCTATCCGGTTTCGGCGCGGGTCAATTTCTTCATGGCGCGGATATTGCTGCGCCGGGGCGAGGCCGCCAAGGCCCGTGAACATGCGGCATTGGCCGTGGCAATGACGCCGAATTTCATAGAGCACCGTTTTCTCTTTGCCCATTGCCTGCGAATGACCGGCGCGATGGATGGCGCGATCTACTGCCACCAGAAGATACTCGAAGCCTGGCCCGATGCCGATCAGTCGCATTTCGACCTCGGGCAAATGTACCTGATGCAGAAGCAGTTCGACCTCGCCGGAAAGCATTTTGCCGAAGCGGTGCGGCTGGCGCCGCACAATGCCTCCTACGCGCGCAAGCTGGAAAAGTTGAGCGAACAGATGTCCGCCTCCGAGTGAGGTCTCCGCCTCGCGTCCTGCCGCCCGCGCCCCCTGACACGATTGAACAAGAGATTATCCATGCTCACACTGCGCGAAGAACTCAGCAAGTCCCACGGCATTGCCAATGACGGCAGCCCCTTCATCATCGCCGAGATGTCGGGCAACCATAACCAGTCGCTCGACCGGGCGCTGGCGATCGTCGATGCCGCCGCCGAGACCGGTGCCGATGCGATCAAGATCCAGACCTTCACCGCCGACAGCATGACGCTCGATCTCTCCGAGGGCGAGTTCACCATCACCGATCCGAAATCGCTCTGGGTCGGGCGCACGCTCTACGACCTCTATGAGGAGGCCCATACCCCGGCCGACTGGCACAAGCCGATCGCCGACCGGGCGAAGGAACACGGGCTGCTGTTCATGTCGACGCCGTTTTCCGAGGATGCGGTGGACCTGCTCGAGAGCCTCGACGCGCCGCTCTACAAGATCGCCTCCTTCGAGGCGATCGACCTGCCGCTGATCCGCCGCGTGGCGCAGACCGGCAAGCCGATGATCATCTCCACCGGCATGGCCAGCGTCGTCGAGATCGGCGAGGCGGTGGAAACCGCGCGCGCGGCCGGCTGCACCAACCTGACGCTGCTGAAATGCACCTCGTCCTACCCGGCGAGCCCGGAAAACACCAATCTCGTCACCATGCCGGTGATCGGCCAGACCTTCGGCACCAATTTCGGCCTCTCGGATCACACCATGGGCAATGGCGTGGCGGTGGCCTCGACCGCGCTCGGCGGCACGGTGATCGAGAAACACTTCATCCTCGACCGCTCCGAAGGCGGTGTCGACAGCGCCTTTTCGCTGGAACCCGACGAATTCACCGCGCTGGTCACCGAATGCAAGCGCGCCGCCCAGGCGATGGGCGAGATCTGGTTCGGCGGCACCGCCTCGGAACAGGCTGGCCGCAAGAAGCGCCGCTCGCTCTACATCGGCGAGGACATGAAGGCCGGCGAGGTGCTGACCGAGAAGACCCTGCGCCGCATCCGCCCGGGTCTGGGCCTCGCGCCGCGCCATTATGACGTGCTCTTGGGCCGCAAGGTCGGCCGCGACGTCAAGCGCGGCACCCCGATGAGCTGGGACCTGCTCGACGGCGAAAGCTGAGGCGACATGGCCCCGCGCTTCGAGGCATTTCGGCGGCGGGCGGCCCAGGCCGCCCTGCGCCGGGGCCTGCCGCGGCTGGCACGCCGGCTGGTCGCGCCGCTGCATGCCGCCGATCCCCGCGATGTCGGCCTGCTCCACATTCTGGCCCTAGCGGCCGAGGCGGCCGGCGATGCCGAGGCCGGCGCGCGCTACCGCGCCGAGCGCCTGCGCCACCTGATGCCGCAATATCTCAAGTCCCGCGATCTGACCGGGATCCTGCGGCTCATGGCCGAGATGGAGCGCACCGGTCAGGCGGCGCAATTCCGCGCCGGCTGCATCCTGGCGGAGGAGCTGGGCAGCGAGGCCGGCCGGGCCCGGCTGCTCAAGGCGGCGCGCGCCGCCCGCAAGCGCTTCAGGGAAAGCGCCTTCCTGAGCCATGTCATCGCGCTCTGCCAGGCGATGGCGGGCGACCACATGGCCGCCGGCCGCGCTCTGGTGGAAGAGATCAACAGCCCGCCGCCGGCGCCGGACTGGCTGCAGGCCCGCCGCTTCCGGCTGCTGGAGCAGAGCTGGCGGGTGGTCGATCTGATTGCGCGCGAGCGGATGGACTGGGCCGACGAGACCGGCGACTACGAGGGGCTGACAGGTCCCGCCGGGGCGGGGGCAGGCGAGGGGGCAACTCCCCGGACAGCTCCGGAAACGGGCCTGATCGAGGGCGCCGAGACCCTGCTGTCGTTCAAGGAACATGCGCTGCAAGGGCGGCTGCGCGACCAGTATCTCGAGATCTGCGACCGCGACTTCGAGGCCGTCGGCGATCTGCCGGCCCGGCTTTCGGCGGTGCAGGCGATGCTGCGTACCTCGATCCGCCACAGCCCCGATTACAGCGCCTCCTTTGCCAGGGCGGCGCAGCGGCTCGACAGCCTGTCAGTCGAGATCGAAACCCTGTTCCAGCCCTGTCCGCAGGATCCCGTCGGCGCCGAGCAACAGGTGCTGACCCTCTGCACCCTGCTGCGCCTGGCCCGCCGGCTGGACCGGCCGGCGCTCGCGATACGGATCGCGGAACAGCTCGAGGCGCTTTCGGCGCTGCCGGAGTATCTGCCGCTCTTGTGGCCCGCCCCGGCGGCGCTGGCCCGCGACGACGCCGAGATGGGCCGGGCGGCGCGGATCATGGCGCAGGTCCGGCAACAGCCGCCGCGGATCAACCGCGATGTGCAGAACTTCTTTCGCTGGGCGCAGTTGGCGCAGGACGACGCCGGCGCCGAGGCGATGTTCAAATCGCTGTCAGAGGGGATGCGCCGCCGCGCGGGCGCACTTTATTACGTCAATATCTTGCAGCGGCAGGGGCGGTTCGAGGCAGCGCAGGATCTCCTGCGCGACATCCACGGCCAGGCGCTGGCCAACCCCTCCAAGCTCAACGCGGTGTCGAACCACAGCCTGATCAAACGCGCCGGCGAACTGGCCTTCCTGGTCGAGACCGCCGAGCTCTGGCGCAGCGTGGCTCAGCCGGCCCGGCCACGCGGCATCGTGGTGATCCCGGCGCGCAACATCGACGCGCTGCGGCGCTATCCGCTGATGGTGCTGCTCGAGCTCAAGCGCTGCGGCTGGGCGGTGCTGCCGCTGGTGCAGGGGCTTTTGCCGCCACAGCCCACCGGCCGGGCCGGGATCGACCTGCTCGCCGGTGCGCTGACCCCGAACCAGCATCTGACGGCGGCCGCCGAAGCGGCGTTTCCGGCGCTCGAGGGCTTCGAGGCCGATCCCGCGCAGGGCCAGCTGAGCTGGGCCGGGCTCGGCCTCTCTCATGCGGTCTGGGAGGATGCGGCGATCAACCGGCGGCGCTACACGCTGAACTACGGCTGCCCGGAACTGCAATCCTACCTCGGGATGCTGATGGGCTGGACCGGTCTGATGGCGCGGGCGCTGCGCTATGCCCAGGATCTGGGCCGGGAGACCGGCCTGCCGGTGATGCACATGTCGCTGTTCAACGCCCGGCTGCCGGATGCGCTTTATGCCGCCTATGCCAGGGCACATGGCGATCCCGAGACCTTCTTTCACGTCCATGTGGCCAATGGCTATCAGAACTACTTCACCAATTTCTCCACCAACCTCTCCGAGCGTTTCGTGCTGCGCAACACCACCGCCGCGCCGGAGACCCGCTCGGCCTCCTTTCCCCGGCCGGGGAACTTCGCACGCTACTACGCCGAGGTGCAGGACCGGCTGCCGGAGATCCGGGCGCGCTTTGCCGCCACCCCGCAGGTGCGCCGCTCGACCGGCGACAGCACCACCCGCCCGCCCGAGGCCGAGGCGGCGCTGGCGCGCATCCGCGCCTGGAAGGCCGATGGCGGCCGGGTGGCCTGCGCCTTCGGCAAGGTGGTCTGCGACAGTTCGGTGCCCTTTGACGGCGGGCCGGTGCATGACTCGATGCAGGGCTGGCTCAACCATTGCATCCGCGCGGTCCAGGACAGCCGCACCCTGCTGCTGATCAAGCCGCATCCGCATGAGCTCAACAACCAGATCGCCACCTTCCTGACCCAGTATTTCACCGATCTGATCGAGACGCCGCTGGGCGACAATGCCATGGTCCTGGGCCACCGCTGGTTCGACATCCAGGACCTGGCCGAGATCGTCGATCTCGGGCTGGTCTATAACGGCACCACCGCGGTGGAGATGGGGCTTCTGGAGATCCCCTGCCTGCTGGCCGGGCATTTCGCGCCGATCGATTATCCGATCGGCCATCCGGTGGCCGAGACCGTCGAGGCCTTCGAGGCGGCGCTGCGCTTTGAACAGCCGGTGCAGGCGGTGCCGGACCTGGCCGATCGGGCGGCGGTCTGGCTGGATTACATGGCCAGCGAGGCCTTCACGCTGCCCTATCGCTACCACGCCCGTCCGGTGACCAATACGGTGATGTATCCGCCCTGGTGGATCGCGGAAGACCTCGACCGCTACCGCACCGCGGTGGATCCGGCAGTGACGCAGCTGGCCGCCCGCGCCCTGGGCTTCGCCGGCGAGCCGGGCAGCGCCGATCCCTGAGTGCAGCTCGGGCGCGAGGGCGCAGGATAACATAAGACGGATTCCGCGCGATCAGGCTTGAGACAACACAACACAACAAACACAACACCGGCCCCGCTCAGCCCTGCCGCGCGAGCCTGGCCAGCGCGGCCCTGACAAAGCGTTCCTGCGCCTCGCTGATATCGGTGCGCTGCAGCAGCTGCCTCAGCAGCGGCGCGGCGGTCTCGGCAAAGCCGTTCTCGAACAGCCAGCGTGCATAGAGGAACAGCTGCGTCACCGGCGCCTCGGGCTGGCGGGCCTGGGCGGCGATCACCTGCCACATCCGCGCGGTCTCGTTGCGGGACTGGAAGAACCGCAGGCATTTCAGCGCCAGGATCGGATCGGTGCGCTGCAGGATCCGGTTCAGATGGGTCTTGTCACGGGCCAGCCCGGCCAGCACGTCGCGGAGCGGCGCCCGGCTGGCCTCGTCCATCTCGCCATAGCGCGCGAGGACGAAATCCAGCTCGGCGCGGGCATGCCGGTCGAGCAGGTGCAGATTGGAGAGTAGGCGGCGGGTGTCGTCATCGGCCTGCGGCAGGCGCTCGGCCCCGGTGGCCGGGGGCGCGGCGGGCGCGGCCTCGGCCGCCTCGCCGAGATGCCGTTGCACCCGGGCGGCGATCTGCCCGCAGTCGCGGATGTCGACCAGATCCTCGGCCAAAAGATGGCCCAGCTGGCGCAGCTGGCGCGCCGACATCGCCGCTGGGGCGGGGTCGAAGGCCCGGGCGATCTCTTCGGCGGAGCGGATTTCCCGGGTCATATGGGCATATTCGCTGCCCCCCATGCTCACCACCGGCCGGCCCCAGATCAGCCCGTGCAGCCCGACGCTGGAATTAGTGACCAGCACCGTGCCGCAATGCTCGAGCAGCGTGTTGACCGAGGCCTCGGAGACATGCACATGCGGCAGATCGCAGATCTCCTCCAGCAGATCGGAGATCAGCTGCGAGCGGCACAGCGGATGGCGCTTGATCACCAGGGGGTGATGCCGCTCTCCGGCGAGGCGGGCGGCGGTGCGCAGCGCCTCGTACTGCGGGATCTCCGCCAGCTTGAGCACCATGTCCTCGTTGACCTGCAGCGGGTAGAAGACAAAGCCGGAGAGCCCGGCCAGGGCCGCCTCATCCGCCGCGCGCTCGGGCTGCGGCAGGAGCGACAGGTTCTCGCCCTGCATCCGGGCGCGGTACTGCGCCACCACCGCGCGGGCGCGGTCAAGGTCGAACCCGGCGGCGCGCTCCTGCGCCGCGGCGCTGACCGCGATCTCGGCCCAGCCGCTATAGCCGCAGGGGTCCATGTGCCACAGGAAGGGCAGCCCGCCGCGCTTGAAGCAATAGCTGCCCGGCGCGGGCTGTTCGCTGTGATAGGTGTAATAGATGCCGTCCTGCAGCCAGGCCGAGATCACCGCATCCATCCCCGGCCGCCGTTCGAAGACCTCGAAGGCGATGTCGGCCCGCAGCAGCGCCTTGCACAGCTGGTCGAAAGCAAAGCGGGCCTCCTCGAGGCCATCGTCCTCGCGGGTCCAGAGACCCGCCGGGCGATCGAGATAGACCTTCATTCCGCGGCGCGCGGCCAGCCCGCGGGATCCAGCAGCGCCGCCGGCACCCGCGGCAGGCGGGCATCGACCGTGGCGATCTCCTCGGGGCTCAGCGCCGGGCGGCGGAAAAGCGCCAGATTGTCGGCCAATTGCGCCCGGGTTTCCACCCCGACGACCACCCCGTCGATCCAGGGCAGGCCGCGCAGATAGGCAAGGCAGAGATCGCGGCAGTCGCGCCGGTCCAGATCCGCCGCCAGGGCGGTCAGACTGGCGACCAGATCGGCGGCCTCCACGCCGTCGATTGCCGGCCAGCGGGCCGGGTCAGCGGGGGTCAGCAGGCCTTGCAGATAGGCGCTGCGGACATGCACCCGCAGATCCGAGCGCGCCTTGATCCGCGGCGCCAGCTCACGCCAGCGCCAGTCGAGCAGGTTGCAGGGCAGCTGCACATGGCTGATCCGCGGCTCGGCCAGCACCCGGGTCAGCTCTTCGGGGGCCTGCACCGAGACCCCCAGCGCGCCGATCCGGCCCTCGGCCTGCAGCGCCTCGAGCGTGGACATCACCGCGCCGCCGGCCAGTTCCAGGTGATCGGCCCGGTGCAGCATCAGCACCGGCAGCTGCTTCAGATCCAGCGCCAGCAGCGAGGACAGCACGCTGTTGCGCACCCGCGCCGCGATCAGTTCGGCCGGGCTGGCCTCGGTCAGCCCGGCCAGCGGGTCGAGTTTGGTCAGCACTCGCACCTGCGAGGCCCAGCCCCGCGCCAGGATGCGGCCCAGGCGGGTTTCGCTCTGGCCATAGGCGCGGGCGGTGTCGATCTCGGCGACCCCGTGCCGGATGGCGTCATGCACGATGCCGCCCGCCTCGGCGTCGTCGGGCAGGCCGGCGGTATTGGCGCGGCCATAGGCCAGGCCGAGCTGCACCGTGCCCAGCACCAGGCCGGCCGGGCCGCCGGGCCGTTGCAGCACGTGGAACTCCGGCGCCTCGGCTTGCGCCTGCAACCGGGTCACCAACTCCTGCCAGGGCACATTCACCGGGTCTTCGACATCGGCAAAGACCGCGCCGACCCGGCGGTAATCGTCGAAGGTGTCCACCGTGGCGCGCAGATGGCCCCAGTCGCGGTCGAGCCCGGGAAAGGCCGGCATCCGCGCGGGGGCATGCTGGCGGCGGATCCAGGGCGTCACATGCTCGAGATCGAAGGGGTTCTCGGTGGCGGCAGCGGCGGCGCGCAGGGCGCCCACCTCGAAGACCTCGGCCGCCATGCCGTAGGGCAGCTGGGTGCGGTTGCCGCCATGCGCCGCATAGCGCAGCCCGTGGGCCTGCATCAGCGTCACCAGCGTGTCGATGAAATCGCCGTCGGGAAAACTGTTGTCGCCGGTCAGCCGGACGCAGAGCGCCGCGTCCGGCAGATCCTCGGTGGCAATCAGGAAGCGGCCCAGCACATTGTCGAGCGGGCCGCGGCAGACCGGCACCCCGTGGCGCGCGGCCTCGCGGGCCAGCAGGTCGTCGGAGGCCTCGTCAGAGGTCGCCAGAACCACGTCATGGCCGCCGCGCATGGCGCGTTTGGCGGCCAGCACCGCGATCGGCATGCCGGCCAGCGGCAGCAGCACCTTGGCGGGCAGCCGGCTCGAGGACAGGCGACATTGCAGCACCACCCGCAGGGGGCGGGAATCGGAGGTCTGGGAAGGGCGTGCGGTCACGGGGGTTCCTTGGGCTGGGGTTACCAGGCGGTCCAGCCGCCATCGACCGGCAGGTTGATGCCGGTCACGTAGCTGGCCGCATCCGAGGCGAGAAACACCGCGGCGCCGCCGATTTCCCGCGCCTGGCCCACCCGTTTCATCGGCGACTTCCGGTTCAGCGTCTCCCAGAGCTCGGGCATGGTCTCGGCCACCCTGGCCTTGGGGAAGGGCCCCGGGCTGATCGCATTGACGCGGATCTTCTCCTCCGCCAGATGCACCGCCGCGTAGCGGGTATATTGCAGGATCGCCGCCTTGGCCGCGCCGTAATAGGGCGGGCTGTTGTGGCCGCTGTCGCCGTAGATCGAAGGATCGGGGCTGACCATGCCATACATCGACGAGATGTTGATGACCGAGGCCTGGCCGCTCTCGGAGACCGCATGGCGCAGCAGCGGCAGCGCCTTGCGCACCAGTTCCGCCATGGATTGCACCGAAACCGCAAAGGCATTGGTGTAATCCTCGGCGCGGGCGCTTTCCAACGTGCCGGTCTTGCCGGAATGGGCATTGTTGACCAGCACGTCGAGACGCCCGCTCTCTTCGGTGATCCGGGCCAGCCCGACCTCGACCGAGGCGGCGTCGGTCACGTCCATCTGCAGCACCTGCGCCGATGCGCCGGCCTCGGCGGTGCGGGTGTCGTTCAGTTCGGCCGCCAGGGTCTCGAGCGGCGCGAGGCTGCGCCCGGCCAGGTAGATCCGGGCCCCGGCCCCGGCCAGGGCGCGCACCATGGCGCCGCCCAGATGGCCGCCCGCCCCGGTCACCAGCGCGGTCCGGCCCGACAGTCCGAACATTCCGTCCAAGCCGCACATGTCGTCTGCCCCTGTTTCCGCCATGCCGAACCCTTCAAATCAATTGTCTTTATCTGCCTTTTGCCGATATCAGGATTGTGTCCCGCCGCGCAACCTGACAATCCGGGCACTGCCCTTGCCTCGCAAGGGTCAGGTAGCCCATACTTGACTTGCCCCCTGCCTTAACGGCATTTGGCGCACAATATTAGAAACAAGCAGATAGTGGTCCTCATGGTTTCGCTTCCCAGCTCGGAGGTCTCGCGCCCGAAGCGTCCTCTACACTATTTGAAATTAACGCTGCGGCGTCATCGTTACAATCTCATGTTGCGGCGCGCCGAGCTGCTGCTGCGGATGAAGCGCCAGGAGCAGGCCCGCCAGCTGCTGCGCCAGTGGGACCACCGTCTGACCAACAACATGCGGACCCGCGAGGTGATCAACACCGCCTTTGCCGGGCGCCCCTCGCCGCCGGGGATCACCAAGCTCCGCCACAAGGATTTCTCCGACCGGCTGGCGCGCTGGATGAAGCGGGGCAACCTGGCGCGGGTGCTGTGGATCGCCACGCAGTTCGAATCCATCGGCAAGCCGATGCCCCGGGCCGCCGGGCTCTATCTCGAAAAGCACATCGTGAGCGAGGACGGCCGCCGGCAATTGCGCGCCGCCGCCAACAAGGCGCTCAAGGATGCCCCCTTCAGCCCCTTCCTGGTCTATTTCTACGCCGCGCTGCATTCCAAGGCCGGTGAATATCTCGAGGCCGGCAAGATCGTCCAGGACGCCATGGCCCGGCTGTCCGAGACCAAGCATGACACCCCCGAGGAAGAGGCCCGGTCTCGCCGCACCTTTGCCGCGCTCAAGCACGTCTGGCGGGTGGTCGACCTGGTGGCGCGCGAGCAGATGGGCTGGCTCGACACCAGCGGCCGCTCTGCCAAGGTGGCCGACGGCAAGAAGAAAAGCGTGTCCTTCAAGGAGCCCCTGCTCGAGGCGCGCAATGTCGACGGCTATCTCTCGGCCTGTCAGACCGAGTTCGAGAATGCCGCCACCCCCCATGCCCGGGTCAAGGCGATCGCCGACATGCTGCGCCAGAGCGTGCGGCGGCAATACAGCTATCACAAGGCCTATGCCCTCGCCGAAAAGAGCATCGACCAGATGACCGAGGAGCTGGCCGGGCTGACCGCCGATATCGATCCGACCAAGCTCGACGAGACCGAGGCGGTGCATATCGTCAACACCCTGCTCTCGGCGCTGGGGACTTTCCGCACCCTGCGCCAGGCCGAGGGGCTGGAGAAGATCAAGACCCAGATCGAGGCCTTTGCCGCCGCCGGCGCGCCGGAGACGGCGATCTGGCTGACCCTGCCGGAACTGGTGCTGGACGACGATCCCGACTGGGTCCGGCGCAGCCGCAACATCCGCCGCGCCCTGCCGGTGGCGCCGACCAAGGCGCATGAGGTCAAGGCCTATTTCAAATGGGCGCTCTGGGTCCGGGCCTTCGAAGAGGCCGACCGGATCTTCCGCAAGATCCCGCAGGCCCAGCGCGAAACCGTCAGCGCGCTTTACTACGTGAACATCCTGCAACGGCAGAGCCGCTTCGAGGAAGCGCTCGAGGTGCTTCAGGGTCTGCATGTGCGGCTGCTGTGCCAGCCGGCCAAGCTGAACCCGCTGCAGCACTGGAACCTGCTGCGGCGCCATGCCGAGCTGCAGTTCCTGATCGACACCGCCGATGCCTTTGCCGCCGTGCCGCAGCCGCAGGACCCCAAGGGTGTTCTGGTGATTGCCGCGCGCAATATCGACCAGCTGCGGAAATATCCCCTGGTGGTGCTGATGGAGATGCGCCGGCGTGGCTGGGCCTCGGTCTGCCTGGTCGAGGGGCTGCTGCCGCGCGAATCCACCGGCAATGCCGATATCGACCTGCTCAACGGCTGCATCACCATGGAATGCCGGCTCTCGCCCGAGGCCGCCAAGGTCTTCCCGCAGCTCGAGGATTTCGTGGCCGCGCCGCAGGAAGGCCGGATCGAATGGATGGGGCTCAACCTGCAGCATTCGCTGCTCGAGGATGCCCGCATCAACCGCCGCGCCTATGACGTGGATTTCACCTGCCCGGCGCTGACCGGCACGCTGCAGAAGCTCTGCGATTGGACCGAGCTGGCCGCCAGGGCCACGGTCTTTGCCCATGACCGGCTGAGCAAGCAGGACATTCGCGCGGGCTTTACCGCCCTGTTCAACTCGCGCCTGCCGGACACGCTGTTCCGGCTCTATTGCGACAAGGTCGGCGATCCCAAGTCGTTCTTTGCCCTGCAGACCGCGAATGGCTACGAGAACTACTTCGCCAATTTCAGCCACGAGATCTCGACCCGCTGCGTGATCCGCAATGTCACCGCCTACAACGAGGTGCGCTCGGCCTCCTTCCCGCGGCCGGCCTTCTTCGAGGAATACTACCAGGCCAACCACCATCGCGCCGAGGAGATCCTCGAGACCGTGGAACATATCGCCACCGCCAAGCGGACCTCCGGCCCGGTCAAGGCGATCGATCCCGAGGCCGAGGCCTGCGAGGCGCAGATCCACGAATGGCGCGCCAGGGGCGGCAAGGTCGCCTGCCTGTTCGGCCGGGTGGTCTGCGACAGCGCCGTGCCCTTCGATGGCGGGCCGGTGCATGCCGACTTCAAGTCCTGGCTGCTCGACAGCATCGAGGCGGTGCGCGGTTCCGACACGCTGCTCTTGATCAAGCCGCACCCGCACGAGCTGAACGAAGAGATCGCCACCTATCTCAACCAGTATTTCTTCGATCTGCTGCCCGATGACCTGCCCGAGAATGTCATCAAGCTCGGCCACCGCTGGTTCGACATCACCGCCCTGTCGCGCTTTACCGATCTGGGCCTGATCTACAACGGCACGGTGGCGATCGAGATGTCGCTGCTCAACATTCCCTGCATCCAGGCCAACCACTTCGGGCCGATCGACTATCCGGTGAAACACCACGTGCCCGAAAGCCCCGAGCATTACCGCCGGATGCTGCGTTTCGAGGATCCGGTCGCCCCGCATCCCGAGATGCGCCCCCGCGCCGGGCTCTGGCTCGACTACATGTCGAACGGCCGTTTCGCGCTGGATTACCGCTATCACGCGCGCCCGGTGACCAACAAAGTGGTCTACCCCCCCTACTGGATCAAGGAAGACCTCGATACCTACCTCAAGAAGGGTGACCCGCATGTCTCGCTGCTGGCGGACCGGATCACCGGCGAGGCCATCGAACCCTCCGCGTGATCGCCCCCTGCCCGCCGGTGCTGCCCCGTGTCCGGCGGGACTTGAGCTTTGCCACCGGCTTTGCGAGGAAAAGGTATCCGTTTATCAAAAGGACCTTTTCACCCATGCCTCCCAAATTCGGCACCAGCGGCCTGCGCGGTCTTGTCACCGAGTTGACCGACGCCCTGGTCGCGGACCATACCCGTGCCTTCCTCGCCGCCTGCCCGCATGGCGGCGCCCTCTATCTCGGCCGTGACCTGCGGCCCTCCTCGCCGCGGATTGCCGCGGTGGTGGCGGCAACTGCCCGGGCAGAAGGGCTCGAGGTGGTGGACTGCGGCGCCCTGCCGACGCCGGCGCTGGCGCTGGCCTCTCTGGCGGCCGGCAAGGCGGCGGTGATGGTCACCGGCTCGCATATTCCCGCCGACCGCAACGGGTTGAAATTCTACGTGCCCGGCGGCGAGATCTCCAAGCGTGACGAGGGGGGCATCCTCGCGGCCCTCGGGCGCGCGCCCGGCACCCACCAAGGCAGCTACCGCGAAAGCGATGCCGCTGCGGCCTATCTCCAGCGCTCGGTCGCGGGCTTCGGCCCGGCGGCGCTCGACGGGCTGCGGATCGGCGTCTACCAGCATTCCTCGGTCGCGCGCGACCTTTTGATCGAGGTGATCGAGGCCCTGGGCGGTGCTGCGGTGCCGCTGGCGCGCTCGGAGACCTTCGTGCCGGTCGACACCGAGGCGCTCGACCCGGAGACCCGCGCCATGCTGGCGGGCTGGTGCGCAGAACACCACCTCGACGCGGTGATCTCGACCGATGGCGATGCCGACCGGCCGATGCTGGCGGATGCGACGGGCGCGGTGGTGCCGGGCGACGTGCTGGGCGCGCTGACCGCCCGCAGCCTCGGCGCCCGGGTGATCTGCACCCCGGTGTCGTCGAATTCGATGGTCCGCCAGATGCCGGAGTTCGAAAGCGTCGAGCTGACCCGCATCGGTTCGCCTTTCGTGATCGCCGCGATGGAGACGGCGCTGGACGAGGACCCCACTGCCCGGGTGGTGGGCTACGAGGCCAATGGCGGCTTTCTTCTGGGCTTTGCGGCCGAGGGTCCGGCCGGGCCGCTGGCGCCACTGATGACCCGCGACTGCCTGTTGCCGATGCTGGCACCGCTGGCGGCGGCCCGGGCCGAGGGCCGCGCGCTGGCCGATCTGGTGGCGGCGCTGCCGGCGCGGTTCACCGCCGCCGACCGGATTACCGGCATCCCGACCGAGACCTCGCAGGCCTTTCTCGCCCAGCTGAGCCGGGACGCCGGCGCCAGGGCCGCGTTCGTCGACGACGTCGAGGCCGGGGTCGATCTGACCGACGGGCTGCGGGTGACCTTCGAGGGCGGCGATGTGGTGCATCTGCGGCCCTCGGGCAATGCGCCGGAGTTCCGCTGCTATGCCGAAGCCGGCAGCGCCGCCAGAGCCCGGACGCTGGTGAGCGGATACCTGGAAAAACTGGGCAAGGTGCTGGGCGCCGCCGAGGCGCCGACCGCCTGAGCCGGGTTGAGCCCGGGCTGATCATCGCGGGCAGGCGGAGCGGACAGCGCGCCCTGCCCGCTCCCTTGAACTTCAGGCCGCCGAGGCCGCCGCCGCATGCCGGTCCAGGCTCTCCTGCAGGGCGTTGGCAAAGACCCGTTCGTTGCGCGGGCGGCTGCTGTGGCGCCAATCCCCCGAGCCCTGCTTGTGCCGCACCCGGTTGTGCATGGCGATCCGGCCGAGGATGTCGTCATAGCGCAGCAGGGCGATATCCCCCGCCGCCCCGGTCTCGGCCTGGCGCGCAAGGTAGAGCGCCGCCGCCCGGCCCAGCATCGCCGGGCCGGTCTTGGACCAGGTGGTCTCGTTGGCCCGCGCCAGGAGCGCCTCGCAGGCCATCTCTGCCGCCAGCACAAGCAGCGGATGGCCCGGCGCGGCGGCAAGGAAATTGTTGCCGATGGTCGACAGCCCCGGCTCGAGCACCGCGACAAAGCCGGCCCCGCGGTCGACCACCGTCTCCAGCTCCCCGGTCAGCACGTCATCGGCATCGGCATAGACCCCGCCGTCGCGCGCCAGCAGGCAGAGCCGCAGGAAATCGGATTCCTCGGCCGGGTTGTTGGCCAGCCGGAAGGCCCGCGCCCAGTCGGGGTCGCCATGCGCCTGCAGGTAGAGCAGCGCGGCGCGGCGGTCGAAGAGCTGATGCGCCCAGCCCGGCGCGGCCCGCCAGCTGTCGATCATCGCCGCAATCGGCCCGGGCGGCACGGGGCTGTTCCAGTATTGCACGATCCGCCGCGGCACCAGCGGCGCAGCGGCCTCAGCACGGGCCTCAGGCGCCGGCTGCAGATGCGCCTGCCAGTGCTGCAGAAAGCGCATGGCGGCGATATTCGAGCTCGGCTCGGCCTGAACCAGCGCCACATGGCCGCTGGTATCCTCCGGTGCCAGGGGGCGCAGCGGGCCGGTCTCGGGGCTGTGCAGGGCAATGCGCAGCTCGGTCAGGTTCTGGCCCAGCAGGGTCTTCTGGAAATGCGGATCGCTCCAGACCCCGGCGGCGCGGCCCTCTTCCAGCACCTCGGCGGCGGCGGCGGCCTGGCCGCGGGCGGCCAGTTCGCGCAGCAGCGCATGCGCCTCGGCGCGCAGCTTTTCCGGCGCCTGCGCCAGCGCCTTGCGGAAGGCCGCCCTGGCGGCCTCGAGCGCACCGAGATTGGCCAGCGGCTTGATCAGATGGCGCGCCAGCGCGGCGGGCGGCCCCTCGGCGGTCTGCGCCGCCGCCTGCAGCAGCGCCAGCCCGGCCCGGTCCTGACCCGCCTTGGCGAAACTGGCCACGACCAGCCCCGCCAGCCGCGGATCGCCGGGCCAGCGCCGCAGCGCCAGCCGCAGGTAGCGCATCGCCAGGGCGATCCGGTTGCCGAGATAGAGCGCCTTGGCCACCAGCACCGCATGCTGGATGTCGCGCTCGGCCGGCGGGGCCTGGCGCAGAAGCGCCAGCGCGCCGGCGGGATCCAACGCTGTCAGCCGCATCTCGGCCCGGAGCCGCCGCAGCCGGGGGGCGGGCAGGCAGCCCGCCAGCCAGTCCGTCAGCTGGCCGGCGGGGAAATCCTCTTCGGTCAGCCCGCTGTTGCGCAGCATCTGCTCGACCAGCACCGGATGGCCCGGGAACATCTCCTGACCGGCCGCGAGATAGCGCGAAACGGCGGCAAGATCGCCGCGGGCGAGATGCGCCTTGATCAGGTCGCGGATCCCCGAGGGCCCGGCCTGGCCGCGGTCGAACAACGCTTCGCGCCGGGCCAGCGACGCCTCGGGCTGGCCCGCGGCCTCGAGACAGGTAGCAAGAGTCAGCTCGACCCGGGGCAGGTCGCGGCCCAGGGTTTCGGCCTGTTTCGCCGCCGCCAGCGCCGCCCGGGGGTCGCCCTCGGCCAGATGCAGCAGCGCCATCTGCACCGCCGGCAGCGGCGAGCGCGGATCGCAGCGCGCCGCCAACTCGAGCCGCTCCCGGGCGGCGAGAGGCGCGCCGAGGCTGCGCAGGATGTCGGCCAGTTCGAGGTGAAAGGTGACCCCTTCGGGAAAGCGCTCGAGCGCCTGTTCGGCCAGCGCGCGCGCCGCCGCCGGACCCAGCGCCGCGCGCTCTGCCCGGATCAGCTGCAGGGTGAGGCCGGCGTGGTCAGGAAACGCCGCCTGCGCCTGCCTGGCCTGGGCCAGCGCCTCTGGCGGATCCTCGGCCATCAGCGCCCGGATCCCGAGCCCGCGCAGCACCGCGTCGTCATGGCCCAGCGCCCGCGCCCGGGCCAAGATGTCAGAGGCGCGCGCCATCTCGCCACGGGCCAAGGAAACCTGCGCCAGATAGCGCCAATAGGCGGCGGGGGCGGCTTTGTCGGAAGGCGCGAAGAGGCCCGAGAGCGCCGCGGCGGCCTCCGGCGTCCGGCCCAGCCGCAGCAGCCCCGCCACGCGCAACAGGTCGAGATCGGGCAGGCCTGGCGCGGCCCGGCAGGCGGCACTGACACAGGCCAGCGCCGCACGACGTTCGCCATGGCGAGTGAGCAGCGCATCGGCCTGGCGCGCAAAGAGCACGATCCGCTCGGGCGCCTGCCGCGTCACCGCCGCCTGCACCAGCGCCACCGCCTCGGCCCGCGCCCCGGCACGGAACCGCGCCTCGGCGCGCTTGAGGGTCTCTGTCATCTCCGGCGGTGTCATCAGGGCCTCCTGCCTGTCGGTCCGGTTTCCCGGGGCGCCCGGCGCAGCTTAGCGAGGCCGGAACGGCAGGTCGATACCGGAGGGCGACGGCGTGGCGGGCCCTATTCCACGGTGACCGATTTCGCCAGGTTGCGCGGCTGGTCGACATCGGTGCCGCGTTCCAGCGCGGTGTGATAGGCCAGTTGCTGCACCGGCACCGCATAGACGATGGCGGCGAACGGCCCGTCGACGGCCGGCATCTCGATCTGCTGCCAGACCCCGGCGCCGCCCCGGGCCGCGCCCCGGGCATCCGAGATCATCACGATCTTGCCGCCGCGCGCCATGACCTCCTGCATGTTCGACACGGTCTTGTCGAACATGGCGTCATGCGGCGCCAGCACCACTACCGGCATCTCCTCGTCGATCAGCGCGATCGGCCCGTGCTTGAGCTCGCCCGAGGCATAGCCCTCGGCGTGGATATAGGAGATCTCCTTGAGCTTGAGCGCGCCTTCCAGCGCCAGCGGATACAGCGCGCCGCGACCGAGGAAGAGCACATCGTCATACCGCGCCAGCCGGGCGCTGACGGTGCGCACCTGCGGCGCGATGGCCAGCGCCTGGGTGACCTGGCCGGGGACCTGCTGCAACTGGTCGGTCAGCGCCTGCGCCGCGGCGGCATCGACGGCGCCGCGCTGGCGCGCGGCCTGTAGCGCCAGCGCCGCCAGCACCGCGAGCTGGCAGGTGAAGGCCTTGGTCGAGGCGACGCCGATCTCGGGCCCGGCGAGGATCGGCAGGGCGAGATCGCTTTCCCGCGCGATCGAGCTTTCCATCGCATTGACGATCGACAGGATCAGACCCGCCTTGCCGGTGCAATAGCGCAGCGCGGCCAGGGTGTCGGCGGTCTCGCCCGACTGGCTGACAAAGAGCACCAGCGTGCGGGTGTTGAGCGGCGGCTCGCGGTAGCGGAACTCCGAGGCAATGTCGATCTCGACGGGGATCCGGGCAATCTGCTCGAACCAGTATTTCGACACGAAACAGGCCAGCGAGGCGGTGCCGCAGGCGACCATGACGATGCGGTCATAGGCGGTGAAATCCACCCCCGCCTCGATCAGGTGGCGGCCTTCGCGGTCGGCGGTGTAGTATTTCAGCGCATTGGCCAGAACGCCGGGCTGTTCGGCGATCTCCTTCGACATGTAATGCCGGTGGCCGGCCTTGTCGGTGGTGGTCACCTCGAGATCGACGGTCTTGCGCGCCCGGGTGACCGGCTGGTGATCGGCATCGCGGAACTCGGCCCCGGCGCGGCTGACAATGGCCAGGTCGCCCTCTTCGAGATAGGTGATCTCGCTGGTCATCGGCGCCAGCGCCAGCGCGTCGGAGCCGACGAACATCTCGCCCTCGCCCCAACCGATGGCCAGCGGGCTGCCCTTGCGGGCGGCGACGATCAGATCGTCCTCGCCCTGGAACAGGAAACACAAAGCATAGGCGCCCTCGAGTTCGGAAATGGTCGCTCGGGCGGCCTCGACCGGCGCCAGCCCCTGGCCCAGGTGCCAGTCGCAGAGCATGGCCACGGTCTCGGTGTCGGTCTCGGTTTCCGAGGTGATCTGATGCGCCTCGAGCCGGGCGCGCAGCGCGCGGTAATTCTCGATGATGCCGTTGTGCACCACCGCCACCCGGCCGCGCTGATGCGGATGGGCATTGGTGGTATTGGCGGCGCCATGGGTGGCCCAGCGGGTGTGGCCGATGCCGGCGGTGCCGGCCAGCGGATCATGCACCAGCGCATCCGAAAGGTTGACCAGCTTGCCGAGCGCGCGGCGGCGCTCGAGATGGCCCCCGTTCACCGTGGCGATGCCGGCGCTGTCATAGCCGCGGTATTCCAGCCGCTTCAGGCCCTCGATCAGGATGGGAGAGGCCTGGTGATTTCCCAGGACGCCGACAATTCCGCACATGTTTCAATTCCTCAATCAATCAATAAGCGGCCCGGGGACCGCTCGGGAAATCGCAAACCCGCGCCTGAAAGGCAATCTCTATTTCCCCCTGCCCGCCGCGGCCCCCTGCCCGGCGCGCGCTTGCGGATCTGCCGGTCAGCGCTGAAGGATTTCCCGCCCGTACCGCCAGAGCAGCAGGGTGCCGAAGATCATCGGGATAAGCCCGACCAGCGTGACGTAGACCGGCGAGACATAGGTCGGATCATAGGTCGAATAGACCCCCGAGCGCACGATGCCGGTGATATGGATCAGCGGGTTGTACCACAGGATATCCTGGGCGATGCGCGGCAGATCCTCGTAGATGTAGAACACCCCCGAGATCAGCAGCAGCGGCCGCGTCACGATCCCCCAAGCGGTCTTCCACATGGCGAAGCGCAGGAACATGAAGCAGTTGAAGGTGCCCAGCCCCACCCCGAGCAGGGTGCAGAGCAGGAAGCCCTGGAGCATCGGCGCCAGGTCGATGGTCTCGCGGATGTCCTGGGTGAAAAAGATGCCGCCGAAGATGATCAGCACCACCATGGTCTGGGTCAGCACCGCCAGGATCGCCCGCGCCAGGATGGTGTCGACATAGGTCACCCGCGGATAGGCCATCAGCGGGCGGTTGAACTGGATCGCCAGCCCCACCGATTGCGACAGGTTCTGGAAGAACCGCAGCGGCAACAGCCCGCCGGCATAGAACAGCAGGAAATTCGTCCCCAGCGAGGGCGCCTTGAACAGCAGCGACAGCCCCGCCGCCAGCATGGCGATGCCCGCCACCGGCTCGAGCACGGCCCAGATATAGCCGCCCGGAGAGCGGCCATAGGTGGTGGACATCTCGCGCAGGATCAGCGCCCCGACCACACGCCCCATCCGGCCGCTGCTGCGCGGTGGCGCCAGCGGGCGCTGCGGCGGCGGAAACCCGGTGTCCGTCGAGGCTTTCATTGCAGCATGTCCCCATCTGCCCTATAGACAAGCGAAATTTGACCTGTGCCTTTGGAACACAGCCGTGATGAATGATCAATCACCCCAGGATCAGAGGGCACGGGACAACGTGTCGGACCCCGCCGAGACCGCACCGAAACCGGAGGCGAAACCCGCCGCCAAATCCGATGCGAAACCGGCGCCCAAGCCCGCTGCAAAACCGGCGCCCAAACCGGCCAAACCCGCCGCCAAACCCGCCGCCAAGCCGGCCGCGCAACCGCTGCCCAAGCCGCGGCCGCCGGCCCCGCCGGCGCGGCGCCAGCGACGGCACTGGGGCATCCTGTTCTCCTTCCTGATCCTGGTGCTGGCCCCGCTGGGGGTGGCGGCCTATTACCTCTGGACCCAGGCGCAGGATCAATATGCCTCCTCGGTGGCCTTCACCGTGCGCCGCGAAGAGGCGCCCTCGGCGGTGGATCTGCTGGGCGGGCTCTCCAATCTCTCTTCCGCCAGTTCCTCCGACAGCGACGTGCTGTTCGAATTCATCCAGTCGCATGAGCTGGTGCGCAAGATCGACGACCGGCTCGGCCTGCGCGATCTCTATTCCGCGCCCTTCGCCAACGATCCGGTCTTTGCGCTGGTGCCGGAGGCCTCGATCGAGGAACTGCTGGACTACTGGCGCCGGATGGTGCGGATCTCCTATGCCCCGGGCACCGGTCTGATCGAGGTGCAGGTGCTCAGTTTCGACGCCGACAGCGCCAAGCGCATCGCCGAAGAGATTTTCGCCGCCAGCAGCGAGATGATCAACGCGCTCTCGGCGATCGCCCGCGAGGATGCGATGCGCTATGCCCGCGAAGAGCTCAATGCCGCGCTCGACCAGCTCAGCGCCGCGCGCCAAGCGCTCACCGCCTTCCGCTCGCGCAACCAGATCGTCAACCCCGACGCCGACATCCAGGTGCAGATGGGGCTTTTGGGTTCGTTGCAGCAGATGCTGGGCCGCGAGCTGATCGATTACGACCTGCTGCGCGAGACCGCCCGCGAGGACGACCCCCGCGTCGTCCAGGCCGAGCGCCGGATCGCCGCGATCCGCGAACGCATCCGCGAGGAGCGGCTGAAGTTCGGCAGCGGCGGCAGCCAGGAGGAGACCGGCGATTACGCCGAGGTGGTGGCGGAATTCGAGCGGCTCACCGTCGAGCGCGAATTTGCCGAGAACAAGTACACCTCGGCGCTGTCGAATTTCGACGCCGCCCAGGCCAATGCCCAGCGCCAGAGCCGCTACCTCGCCGCCTTTGTCCGCCCGACCCTGGCCGAAAGCGCCGAATACCCCCGCCGCGAGCTGATCCTCGGGCTGGTGGCGATGGTGCTCTTCGGCAGCTGGTGCATTCTGGTGCTGGTCTATTACAGCCTGCGGGACCGCCGCTGAGCGCGATGATCGAGCTGCGCAACCTGACCAAGAGCTTTCCCGCCCGCCGGGGCCGCAAATACGTGGCCCGCGGCATCAACGCGGTGTTTCCCACCGGCAAGGCGGTGGGGCTGATGGGCCGCAACGGCGCCGGCAAATCCACCCTGTTGCAGATGATCGCCGGCAATTTCCCGCCCGATGGCGGCGAGATCCTCACCGATGGCGAGATCTCCTTTCCGGTGGGCTTTGCCGGCACCTTCCACCGCGAGCTGACCGGCGCGCAGAACGTGCGCTTCATCGCCCGGATCTATGGCGTCGACACCGAGGCGCTCCTGGATTTCGTCGGCGATTTCGCCGAGCTCGGCGGCCATTACCACATGCCGGTGCGCTCCTATTCCTCGGGCATGCGCTCGCGGCTGGCCTTCGGCATCTCGATGGGGATCAAGTTCGACACCTATCTGGTGGACGAAGTGACCTCGGTGGGCGACGCCTCGTTCCGGGCCAAGAGCGCCATGGTCTTCAAGGACCGCATGGCCACCTCCTCGGCCCTGGTGGTGACCCATTCGATCGCCGAGATCCGCAATCTCTGCGATTACGGCGCGGTGCTCGAGGAGGGCGAGCTGACCTTCTATGAAGACCTCGAAGAGGCCATCGCCGTGCATGGGCAGAACATGAAGAAGGCCCGCAAGTAGCCCCGCGGACATCGCCGGACCCCACCGCATCCCGGCCGCATTTTCCTAAAATCGGCCCCGCTCTCCCCCCTTTCGCCATGCTTTCGCCCGCGCCCCTCCGGGGTCTGCGGGCATGCCTGGTCCCGGGTAGCGGGAAAGGTGTGAGAGATGGCGGAGTTTGCTGTCGAAGGGGTGCTGGGCACCAATATATTGCAGGACGCGCGGGCGCCCGGCCTCTGGGTGACGCAAGCGGGCGGCGCCACGACATTGCTGGTCGAAAGCCAGGGCGGGCAGAGCCTCGCCCGCTTCGAGCTGGCCGGCGGCGGGCTCTCGACCGCAGGCGCCAGCCCGGTCGATACCGCGCGGGTGGGCTGGAGCGCCGCAGGCCAGAGCTGGGCGGTGCGCGAAGAGACCCTGGACCGGCTCGTGCCCGGCATCGGCCAGATGGTCTATGCTGGCAATTCCGCCCTGCCGGGGATGGCGCCGACCCTGCTGCCGCTCGACCTGGCCGGTGGCCGGGTCTATGTCGCCGCCCTGCCGGGGGTGGGCACGCTTTATACCCTGGCGCCGGGCAGCGCCGGCCAGCTCGTCCAGGTCCATGCCCGCGGCGACACCACCGGCACCTATGCCGGGGCGCCCACCGCGCTGGCCGGGCTCGAGATCGGCGGCACCACCTTTGTGGCGGTGGCCTCGGGCGGGGCGGAGTCGGGGCTGACGCTCTACCGGGTCTCGGCCAGCGGCCAGCTCACCGCCACCGACAGCCTCGGCGCGGCCGAGGGCCTGGGCGTCCACAACCCCAGCGCGCTGAGGGTGGCCGAGGTCGACGGCACCACGCTGGTGATCCTCGGCGCGGCGGGCAGCGGCTCGCTGTCGGTCTTCGCGGTCTCGGCCAATGGCACGCTCGATCCGCGCAGCCACCTGCTCGACACGCTCGCCACCCGCTTTGGCGGGGTGACGGTGCTGGAGACCGCCGAGGTGGCCGGCCGGCATTACCTGGTCGCCGGCGGCGCCGACGACGGGCTGAGCCTGTTCCTGATCCTGCCCTCGGGCCAGCTCGTGCATCTCGACACCATCGCCGACGGGCCGGACAGCACGCTGATGAATGTCTCGGCGCTGGAGCTGGTCGCCCTGGGCAATGTGCTGCATGTCTTCGCCACCTCCGAAAGCGAGCGGGGCCTCACCCATCTCACCGTCGCCTTCGACCCCGCCGGCGGGGTCGAGATCGGCAGCACCGGCAACGAGACCCTGACCGGCGGCAGCGGCGAGGACGTGCTCTTTGATGGCGGCGGCGCGGATGTGCTGACCGGCGGGGCGGGGGCGGATGTCTTCGTGCTGGCCGCCGATGGCGTCCCCGACCGGATCACCGATTTCACCCCCGGCACCGACCGGGTCGATCTCTCGGCCTGGGGGCGGCTCCATTCGCTGGGCCAGCTCGAGATCACCAGCCGCAGCGATGGCGCCGAGATCCGCTTCAATGGCGAGACCCTGATCCTGCAAACAGCCAATGGCGCCGCGCTGGCGCCGGAAGATTTCCTCGACACCGACATGCTGGGCCTGCCCGCCGGGGCAGGCTCGGGCGGCGGCAACACCGGCGGCGGCGGAGGTGGCGGCGGTGGGGGTGGTCTCGACGGGCCCCGGATCGGCACTTCCGGCAACGACCGGCTGACCGGCAGCGCCGGGAACGACACCATCGCGGGCATGGAAGGCAATGACACCCTCGAGGGCTTGGCCGGCAACGATGCGCTTGACGGCGGCCCGGGTCATGACCGGATCGAGGGGGCGGCGGCGCATGACACCCTGCATGGCGCGGACGGCAACGATCTGCTGCTCGGCGGCACCGGCGCGGATGTGCTGCATGGCGAGGATGGCAACGACACCGTCAATGGCGAAAGCTCGACCGACCTGCTGAACGGCGGCGCCGGCAATGACTCGATGCTGGGCGGCACCGGCGCCGACACCCTGCATGGCAATGGCGGTCATGACACGCTTTACGGCAACACCGGCGTCGATCTGCTGTATGGCGGCACCGGCAACGACTGGATCAGCCCCGGCAATGGCGCCGATGCGGCGCATGGCGGGGGCGGCGACGATTTCCTGATCGGCCGCACCGGCTGGGACACGCTTTACGGCAATGCCGGGCAGGACACGCTTTATGGCAGCGACGGCCGCGACCAGCTGTTCGGCGGCGACGGCGATGATTTCCTCTCCGGCGGCTACGGCTGGGATTCGCTCGAGGGCGGGATCGGCAATGACAGCCTCTACGGCAATATCGGCGCCGACACGCTGATCGGTGGCAACGGCGACGACTGGCTCTCGGGGGCATCGGGCGACGACTGGCTCACCGGTGGCGCCGGCAATGACAGTCTCTATGGCAACCAGGGGGTCGACCGGATCGATGGCGGCGCCGGCGACGACGAGCTGCGCGGCGGCACCCTGAGCGACACCTTCGTTTTTGCCGAGGGCTTCGGCAATGACACGATCACCGATTTCGAGGATTTCCAGGACATGCTGCGCTTTAACACCCGGCTGACCGGGGCCCGGGATGCCGAGGCGCTGCTCGAGGCCCATGCCACCGTGGTCAATGGCGGTATCGAGATCGATTTCGGCACCGGCGAGGTGCTGTTTCTCGAAGGGCTGACCGACATCACCGCGCTGGAGGACAACATCGCCCTGGTGTGAGCCCCCGGCGCCCGGGTGCGACAGGCGGTGCTAGTCCTGCGCCAGCCGCCGGCGCAGGAAGCCCAGAAAGGCCGCCCCCGGCCGGCGCAGCTGCGGCCGGCCCGAGCGCTGCCAATAGGCGCGCCATTCGGCCTCGAGTTGATAGACGTCCTGCCCCGGCGCCAGGGCGCGGGCCTGCTCGATCACCTGCGGGCTCAGCACCGGGCCGCGACCGGGGCTCTCGATCACCGCAGCGCGCGGGGCAAAGCGGATCAGATCGCCCTCGCATTCCTCCATCCGGTAATCCGGCAGGTGATCGGCGGCGATCATGTCGCGCAGCATCTTGCGGAACACCCGGCGCGGGCTGGCCGAGCCGGATTTCTTCAACAGCGTGTCGACCGAGACGGTCCAGCCCGGCTGGCGGCCGCAATGCTTGCGCGCCAGCTCGTAGATCCGCCGCTCCAGCGGCTTGCGCAGACGAAAGTAGTCGCGGCTGAGCGTCAGCACCGATTTCGCCAGCACCGCCCGGTAGAGCCAGTCGCTCAGCACCACCTGCACGCTGACCATGCGACCGCCCTTCGACCGGCGCTCGATCTGCCAGCTCTCGATCAGCCCGAAGCCCGCGGTCACCTCGCGGCCGCCGGTCTCGATATTGGTGGTGATGCGGGTGCCGGCCAGCCGCTCGAAGGCATCGCGCAGCCGCTTGTAGCCATCGCCGCTGGTCTCGCGGTTGGTGGCGACCAGCAGGTCATGCGCCCGGAGCGTCAGCTGCCGCGCCACCGTGCGCCCGGCGTTGAGCGCCGCCACCAGCTGGCTGATGCAATAGATCAGGATGTCCTTGTCATGGATCGTCGCCAGACCGCGCACCGAAGGCGTGACGGTGATCTCGGCGCCATTGTGCAGATAGGACAGGATGCGCCGGTCCGGCCGGGTCGAGAGCGAGAACACCGGGTGTTCCATCGTCGCCAGGTCGCCCTTGGGCAGGGCGTCGAAGATATCGCAGACAAAGAAATCCCCCGTGGGGTGGCGTTCGGGCAAAAGCCCCCCTGCCCCGCTACCGCCAGTTGCCGCCGTCATACCCGTCTCTCTGCCCGTTCCCGGCTGTTCGGGAATCGTGTTTTCATTAACGCTCACCCTAGGGTTATCCACAGCCCCCGTCCAGCGCCGGGGATCGCGGCAACGTGGGATCGGAATCGGCGCTTTGGGGGTTCGGAATCGCCCGATCGTGGGATCAGAGTCACCCAGGCTTCCGGCAACACCTCAAAGCCCCTTGTTTTCAGGGGCTTTGCCGAAAGGCCCCGAGCCTGTAACTAAAGATATAACAGATTCCTAACTGGAATTTTTTTCTCCCGCCCCCGGGCGAAACCGGCTCTTCCCCGAAAACCTGGCTCAATGTGCGATCTCCATTTGAATGTATTGCCTTTTTGCGTACACTGGAGAAAACGCAGCACATAGCGAAATTCGAGCGGCACAATGAACAAATCCGACCAGCGGCCTCCCTATTTCAACATCGACCCCGATGCCGCCTTGGCCGAGCTTGGCGCGCCGATGTCGACCGCGGAATTCAAGTCGATGTCGGAGGCCTGTGCGCGCGGTCGCGCCGATCTCGCCTCGCGCGGGATGGGCGAGAGCGGTGAACGCCGGTTGCGGCTGTTTTCCACCTGGGAGATCACCCGTTACCTGATCCCGGTGGCGCAGGCGCATTTCCGCCGCGTGCTGCGGCAGAACCCCGCCCTGCCGCAGGGCCGCTCCGAGACCGAGGGCGGCGCCAAATGGTTCACCCTCGACGAGGTGCTGCGGCTCAGGGCGCATTTCGCCGAAGAGGGCGCCAAGGGCCGCGACTACCGCCCTTACCGCCCCGAGGGGCTGCCGGCCAAGCTGGTGGCGGTGGCAAACTTCAAGGGCGGCGTCGGCAAGACCTCGACGGCGGCGCATCTGGCGATGTCGGCGGCGCTCGACGGCTACAAGGTGCTGGTGATCGACCTCGACAGCCAGGGCTCGATGACCTCGATCTTCAACGGCAAGGTCGAGGATGAATGGCAGACCGTCTTCCCGCTGCTGGCGCGCCACTACGCCCGCCACCTGCGCGCCACCAACCAGGGCCGGATGGACCGGGGCGAGGCGCCGGTGCCGCTCGACGACACCCTGGGCGAGGCGCTGGAGATCAAGGCCCCCGACCTGGTGCAGAAGACCCATTGGCCCAACATCGACCTGATCGGTGCCCAGCTCAACCTCTACTGGGCCGAGTTCCAGATCCCGGTCTGGCGGATGCAGGGCCGCAGCTGGAAGCTCTGGGATGCGCTGACCGAGACCCTGGAGGAGGATGGCATCCTCGACGATTACGATCTGGTCTTCCTCGATACCCCGCCGGCGCTGGGCTATCTGACGATCAACGGGCTGGCCGCCTCTGACATCCTGCTGGTGCCGCTGGGCGCCTCTTTCCTGGAGTTCGATTCCACGGGGCGGTTCTTCGACATGCTGCATTCCACCTTCACCTCGATCGAGCAGAGCGAGAACATCGCCGCCCGGGCGCTGGGCCGCGAGGAGCTGCATTTCGAATGGGATGCGGTGCGCGCCGTCATCACCCGCTACGACGACAGCCAGCAGGCCGAGCTTGCCGGGCTGATGCAGGCCTATCTCGGTCGGGTGCTGTCGCCGCACCGGCAGAATTTCACCGCCCTGATCGGCCAGGCCGGGGAACAGGTCAACGGCATCTACGAGGCCGATTACCGCGATTTCAACCGCGAGACCTATGCCCGCGGCCGCGAGACCTTCGACGCCACCTATGCCGCCTTCAAGCAGCTGCTGCTGGGCATCTGGCGGCGCGAGGAACAGGCCGCCCGCGAAGAGAGCGCCGCATGACGCCCGCCCTGCCCTCTCCCCGTCTGTCCTGTCCCTGTCTGCCGGAGATCCGCTGATGGCCCGTCGCAAACGCCTGACCCCGCCGCGCGCCGATTACCTCGAGGCCGCCGCCCCGGCCCCCAGCGCCGCCCCCGGTCCGCTCTCGACCCCGCCGATCGCCCAGGTCGCCGGCGAGACCGCCTCCTCGGCGGCGCTCGAGGCGCTGTCGGAGGAAATGGCCCGGGCCCGCGCCGATGGCCGCTTTCTCGAAAGCCTGCCGCTTGCGGCGGTGGATGCCGCCTATCTGGTACGCGACCGGATCGGCGTTTCCGACGAGGAACAGGCGGCGCTGACCGCCAGCCTGCGCGCCCGCGGCCAGCAGATGGCGATCGAGGTGGTCGATCTCGGCGCCGGTCGCGCCGGCGGCCGCTACGGGCTGATCTCGGGCTGGCGCCGGCTGACCGCGCTGCGCCAGCTGCATGAGGAGACCGGCGAGGCGCGCTTTGCCGCGGTGCTGGCGCGGGTGACCCGGCCGGGCGAGGCCTCGGAGGCCTATCTCGCCATGGTCGAGGAGAACGAGGTCCGCGTCGGGCTCAGCCATTACGAGCGCGCGCGCATCGCGGTGCGGGCGGTGGAGGAAGGCGTCTTCCCGCACGACCGGGCGGCGCTGGATGCGCTTTATGCCGCGGCCAGCCGGGCCAAGAAATCCAAGATCCGGTCCTTTGTCGCCCTGGTGCGCCATCTCGACGGGGCGCTGGCCTTTCCGATGGCGATCGGCGAGCGGCTGGGCCTCGATCTGGCGCGGCGGCTGGGCGAGGATCGCGGCTTTGCCAAGGCCCTCGCGCGCGCCTTGAAAGCCGCCCGTCCCGCCGATGCCGAGGCCGAGCAGGTGGTGCTGAAACGCGCCCTGCGCGCCGGGACCGGCGCCGGGGCGGCGACCCCGGCCGAGGGCACCCCCCGCCCGGCGCCGGCCGAACGGCCGCGCGCGACCGGGGCCGCCGCCGGGCCGATCTCCATGGACTGGCAGCCCGAGGCGCAGGAGCTGCGGCTCTCCGGCCCCGGCGTCTCGGCGGCGTTTCGCAGCGCCTTGCAGCAGTGGCTGAAAGAGTGGAAAGAGTGATATTGTTTATTTTCAACTGGTTATCCTGATTTGTTTCGCGCGCGAAACACCTGGTCGCCGCTCTTGCCCGCGCGCGGCGCTGCGCATTGACCTCCCCCTGCCCTTGCCGCTATCTGCACCGCAGGATGAAGCAACCGACCAGATGAGCCCGTGATCGCAGACCTTTCCGCTGACGCCCCGGTCGATCTCTCGGTCACGGTTGCGATCTCCACCATCGGAGAGCGGCTGGCCGGGCTTGCCCTGCCGGCTCCGCATCCCGGGGTCGATTACCTGGTGCTGGTGCAGATGCCCCGGGGCATCCCCTGCCCCGAAGAGATCGCTGCCCGCGCCGATGTGGCGGTGCATGTGCTGGGCTCCGTCGGGTTGTCGCGCAGCCGCAATGCCGCCTTCGACCATGCCACCGGCGCGCTGCTGGTCTTTGCCGATGATGACATGACGCTCGAGCCGGAGGGCTTTCGCGCCCTGAGCCGGGCCTTTGCCGCCGATCCGGCGCTTGATTTCGCCGCCGGCTGGCGCAGCGACCGGTTGCCCGGCGCCGGGCCACGCGGCCGCCGTCACCGGTTGCATCACTTCAATGCCGGCCGGGTCTGTGCGCCCGAGCTGATCGTGCGCCGCAGCGCCGTCGAGGCCGCCGGGCTGCGCTTCGACCCCGAGTTCGGGCTGGGCGCGCGCTTTGGCCTGGGCGAGGAATATGTCTTTGTCACCGATGCGCTCAAGGCCGGGCTTGGCGGCGTCTCGCTGCCGGTGGCGGTCGGGCGGCACCCCTCCGAGAGCACCGGCGACAACTGGCAGCGCGCCGACCTGATGCGGGCGCGGCTGGCCATGCTGAAACGGGTCTTCGGCCGCTGGGCGCCGGTGATGCGCCTGCTCTATGCCCTGCGCTATCGCAACCGGATCGGCGGCCCCGGCCGGCTGCTGGCCTTTGCCCGTGGCCAGGTGCCCGGCCAGCCACAGGAGGCCGATGCGCCATGACCGCTCCGCAGATGCCGCAGACCCCCACGCCCTCCCTGCCCCGGCAATGGGCCTGGGCGGTCTATCGCCGGATCAATCCCGGCGTCGAGCGTCACGTGATGTGGCTGCCCGAGGGCGGCATCGGCTATTTCCGCATCGGCAAGGCGGCCAATTCCTCGATCCGCACCGCGCTGGCCTCGGCCTTCGGGCTGAGCTCGCCTTCGGGGCACATCCCCTCCAAGGATGCCTTCTGGGGCGAACAGGCGCGCCACAAGGTGCAGCGCATGCGCCCGGCGACCTATGCGCTGCACCCCGCCACCCGGGCCGGCTGGAGCTTCACCTTCGTGCGCCACCCGGTGGCGCGGCTCTATTCCTGCTGGCACAACAAGGTGGTGGAAAACCCGGTGCTGCTGCCCGGCATGGCCGACATGGGCATCACCCCGGGCATGGATTTCGACGCCTTCGTCGAGGTGGTGGCCCGCACCCCCGAGGCGGGGACGGAAATCCACCTGCGGGCGCAATCCGCGATCGTCACCTGGCGCGGCCGGGTGCTGCCGGATTTTGTCGGGCGGGTCGAGGAGGCCGAGGCCGACTGGGCGCATGTCCGGCGCGAAATCCGCATGCGCTGCGGCCGGGACATCGGGCCGATGCTGCAACGCAATGTCCGCCAGCAACACGCCGGCGCCGAGATCGCCGAGACCCTGGCGCCGGAGACCCTGGCCCGGATCAAGGCGCGTTATGCCGAGGATTTCCGGCTGTTCTATCCCGACGCGGACGCCGCGCGGTCCTGAAGCGCGGCGACCATCGCCAGCACCCGTTGGCCCAGATCGCGCGGACAGAACATCTGCGCCACCCAGTCCGGCTCGGGCGCCCGGGTGCGCAGATGCAGCAGGTCGTCGAGCGAGGTGATCACCCCGCTGCCGTCGAACAGCCGCCGCATCGCCGCCGACATCGGGTCCATGTAGGCATCGACATAATCGAGATAGACCATCGTCGGCACGCCTTCGCGGATCAGGTCGATCGCGGCGGTCGAGGTGCAGGTGATCCCCAGCGCCGCCTGTTCCGTGGCCTCGTCCATCGGGCAGGCGGTGAGGCGCAGGTTGGTCGGAGCGTCGGGAAAGGCCGCCTTGAGCAGCCCGGGGTAATCGTAGCGCTCGCGGTGCAGGTGGCGGGTGTTCTCGTCGGGCAGGTGGCGCAGCTTGATCCAGACCTGGCGGTCGGGGTTGGCCTCGGCCAGGGCCACCATGGCTTCGAGCACATGCAGCCGGCCGCGCCGGGTCAGCGGCGAGATCGCCTGGGCGAAGAAATAGATGTCGCGCCGTGTGTCCAGATCCTCCGGCGGGGTCAGCGTGGGGGCAAGAAAGGTCGGATGGCCGAAATCCACCAGCGGCGCGGTGACATTGCTGTCGGTCGCCGCCTGCTCGCGGGCCCAGGCGGCGAATTTCCGGGTGTCGCTCTGCGGAAACAGGAAGACCCCGTCGCAGGGCATGCGGTTGGCATAGCCGCGCTCGGGAAAGAAATCGAGACCGCCGAGGAAGGAGATCACCTGGGTCCGGTGGCGCAGATGCTTGAGCGCCGGGGTGCGCAGGAAGTTCGCCAGCGAGCGGAACACCCGACTGGTGAGCACCGCGTCGTAGAGGCCCGCCTGCACCGCCTCGATCAGCGCCTCCTTGTTGAACAGCACATAATCGGCCTCGGGCACCAGCATCTCGAGCTGGCGCAGCGACAGCGCCTGTTCCGGCAGGTAGCAACCGAGGGTGATCTCGGCCTCGGGCGCGGCGGCGCGCAGCAGCGCCCGCAGGCGGACCGCAAAGATCAGCGTGGAATCGTCGCAGAAGGTGAGCAGAAGCCGCGGGGTGCCGCTCATTGGCCCGCGCCCCCGGCGCGGAACGCTGCCAGCGTCGCCGCCTGACGGGCATTGTGTTGCCGGTTCGCGGCCTTCCAATGAGCGGGATCGAGCTGTTCGGCGACCCCCAGATCCAGCAGCCAGCGCAGCGGCGCGCCAAAGATGTCATGCCGCGACAGGCGATAGAGCCATTTCCCGAGAAGGGTGGCCTTGAGGCGTGCAAGCATGGGCTGCTCTCGTCTGGTTTTGTCTCGGCACTGCGTGTACACAGCACGAAATTTTTTGTAAACGCTGCGGCACTCCGGGCACGTCGCGCCCCGGGATGCCAGCCAGAAGAAAGCCCTGTCGACGTGTCAGCCCAGAATGCGCCCGAACGCCCTGCAACCCATTGCGTGATCCTCGCGCGCGGCGGCTCCAAGGGGGTGCCCGGCAAGAACCTGCGCGCCGTGGGCGGGCTGTCGCTGGTAGCGCGCGCGGTGCGGGCCGGCCGGGCGGCGCCATCAGTGACGGCGGTGCATGTCTCGACCGACGATGCCGCGATTGCCGCCGAGGCCCGGCGTTTCGGGGCCGAGGTGATCGACCGGCCGGCCGGGATCTCTGGCGATGGCGCCAGTTCGGAAAGCGGCTGGCTGCATGCGCTCGAGGTGATCGCGGGGCAGGGCCGCCCGGTGGACCGTCTGGTCTTTCTGCAATGCACCTCGCCCTTCACCACCGGCGCCGATATCGAGGCCTGCCTCGCGGCGATGGAGGAGCAGGCCGCGGCCTGCGCGCTCTCGGTGATCGAGGACCATTCCTTTCTCTGGAGCCTGGATGCCGAGGGCCGTGCCCGCGGCACCAACCACGACGAGCGCCAGCCGCGCCAGCGCCGTCAGGATCTGCCGCCGGCCTTTCGCGAAAGCGGCGCGGTCTATTGCGTGCGGGCCGAGGATTTTGCCCGCGTCGGCCGCCGCTTCTGCGGCCCGGTGGCGCTGGCGCCGGTGGATCACCCGCCGGTCGAGATCGACAGCCTGGACGACCTGGCGCTCTGTGCGCAGATCGCGGTGCTGCGCGGCGGCAGCGAAGGCTTGGGCTGTCGCGCCGATGGCATTGCCGCGGTGGTGATGGATTTCGACGGGGTGCATACCGACAATCTGGTGCTCACCGACGAGACCGGCCGCGAGGCGGTGATGACCTCGCGCGGCGACGGCATGGGGCTCGAGATGCTGCGCAAGGCCGGGCGCTGGCAGCTGATGATCCTGTCGAAGGAACGCAACCCGGTGGTCGAGCGTCGCGCTGCGAAACTCCAGATCGAGGTGCACCAGTCGGTCGACGACAAGGTGACGGCGCTGGAGCATTGGCTGGCGGGGCAGGGGCTGGGCTGGGACCAGCTGCTCTATGTCGGCAATGACGTCAACGATGCGGCGGCGATGGCCCGGGCCGGACTTTCGGCCTGCCCCGGCGATGCCCATCCGGAGATCCTGGGCATGGCCGACTGGGTGCTGCCGCAGCCTGGCGGGCGTGGCGCGCTGCGGGCCATGTGCGATGCCCTGCTGGCCCGGGTGTGAGGCCCATGTTCGAAGACCGGGTCTGCGTGGTGGCCGGCAATGGCCATTCGCTGGGCTGCATCGCCCCGGGGCGGGTGCTGGCCGGGGATGCGGTGCTGCGGACCAACAACTTCTTTTTCGAACAAGAGTTTCATCTCGGCCGGCGGGTCGACATGGCCTATATCGCCGGCGATCCCCGGGTCGCGCCCTTCATGTTCGAGACGTTGCACCGCTGCCGCGATGAATACGACATCCGCGGCTGGACCAGCCACAACCCGAAGGTCGTCAAGGCGGGCATGCGCCGGTTCCGCGATCTCTACCACCCGCTCCGGTTCCGCGATGCGGCGGTCGAACGCGGGGTCGAGGCGTTGATGGCGCGCTATCAGCGCAAACCGATGTCGGGCACCTATGCGGTGCTGGCGGCACATGGGCTGGGCGCGCGGCATGTGCTGGTGGCGGGCATGGATCTCTATTCCGGCGGGGCGCGCTATCTCTTTACGCCGGGGCGGCACCACCGGGCGCTGATGCAGCCCGGCATGGCGGCCTCCGGGCCGGATGCGCATCTGCACAACCCCGATCTCGACCGGGCGATCCTCGAGATGCTGCTGGCGCGCGGCGATCTGCGGCTGGAGCGCACGGCGGCGCAATCGGCGCTGGCCGACCTGTTGCCGCTGGCCGCGGCGCGCGAGGGCGCGGCGCTGGACAGCCGGCCGCGGGCCAATCCGGTGGATGACTGGGCCGGCTGGGCCGGGGTCTATCCGATTGCCCTGCTCAAGCTGCTGCGCCGCGGCGCGGCGCTGCGGCGCGGGCTGTTCCGCCGCGGGCCCGGCCGGTGAGCGCCGCGCCCGGGGGGCTGCGGGGCTGGCTGCTGGACCAGGCGGTGCCGCTCTGGACCGGCGCCGGCTGGGACGCGGCGACCGGCACCGTCTGGGAGGCGCTGGACCATGCCGGCCGGCCACGGCGCGATCTCGACCGGCGGCTCAGGGTGCAGGCGCGCCAGGCCTATGCCTTTGCCACGCTCGCCCGCCAGCCCGGGGTCTGCCCGGCGCTGGCCGCCGATCTCCGGGCCCGGGCCGAGGGCCTGTTCGATTTTGTCATGACCCGGGGCTTTGCCCCCGGCAGCGGCAACCTGGCCAGCTGGCTGGCGCCGGATCTGACGATCCGCACGGCGCCGCATGATCTCTATGATCTCAGCTTCGTGCTGCTGGCGGCGGCCGGGCTGGCGGCGGCGGGCACGGATGTCAGCGCCGAGATCGCCAGGCTCGAGGGCGCCCTCGACCGGCTGGCCGCGCCGCGCGGCTGGCACGAATGCGCCGCCCGGCGCCTGCCCCGGCGGCAGAACCCGCATATGCATCTCTTCGAGGCGATGTGCGCGCTCTACCGTGCCACCGGCGCGCCGCGCTTCGCCGCCCGCGCCGCCACCTGCCGCCGGCTGATGGCCGAGACCTTCCTGGGGGCGGATCTGCGGCTGCTGGAATTCTACGATGCCGGTCTGCGCCCGCTGACCGGCGCGGATCAGCGCGAAGAGCCGGGGCATCTGGTGGAGTGGATCGCGCTCGAGGCGGGCTGGCAGGCGCTGGATCTGCCGGAGGGGGCAGGGGGCGCGCCGCTGCCGCCGCCCGAGGCGATGTTCGCCGCCGCCACGGCGCATCTGTCGCCCGGGGGCCTGCTGCCGGATGTGGCGGGGCAGGCCAGCTTCCGGCTCTGGCCGCAGAGCGAGCTGTTGCGGGCGGCGCGGCTGATGCAGGGGGCGGGGGCGGACCTGCCGGAGCGGCTGCGCCCCGAGGCCGTTCTGGCGCGGATCCGGGCGGGCTATCTCGAGACGCCGGTGCCGGGCGGATGGTACGACCAGCGCGACGGGAAGGGCGCGCTGGTCTCCGACACCATGCCGGCCTCGACCTTCTATCACCTGGTCGAGGCCTTCCTGTGCCATGACAGCGGCCGGCTTGCCGGCCTGACGCCGCCCGCGATGGATCAGACCGCGAAGACGTTGTCGTAAAGCGCGGTCACGTCGGTTTGGCCTTCGAGGATGAGGGTGGTGCCATCGGCGAAGTCGAACACCGTGTCGCCCTCCACCACCGAGGCATAGGTGTCGACGATGTCACGGCCGTCGGTCATCCCGTCCACCAAGCCGGTGGCGATATGCAGCTCGTCCTGGAAATTCTCGAAATCCTGGATCGTGTCGGTGCCGCCGCCGAGGTCGAAGTGGAACTCGTCGGCCAGGGTGCCGCCGCGCAGCAGGTCGTCGCCGGCGCCGCCATCGAGGATGTCGCGGCCCTGATTGCCGAGGAGGGTGTCATTGCCGGCGCCGCCGGAAAGCGTGTCGTCACCGGTGCCGCCCAGCAGGCTGTCGTTGCCGCCTTCGCCGGAGAGCGCATCGCTGCCGAAATTGCCTTCCAGCGTGTCATGGCCTGAATCGCCGAAGACGACATCCCAGGCCGAGCCGGCCGAGACGTAATCATTGCCGCTGCCGCCGCTGATCGTATCGGCCCCGGCGCTGCCGAACAGGCTGTCGTTGCCGGCGCCGCCGTCGATGATGTCGGTGCCGCTGCGGCCGATGGCGTAATCGTCGCCGCGGCCGCCGTCGATGATGTCGGCGCCATTGCCCGAGCTGATCCAGTCGTCGCCGGCGCCGCCCAGGACGGTGTCGACCCCGGAGTTCGAGATCAGCGTGTCATTGCCGGCATCGCCGGCGAGGTAATCGGCGCCCCAGTCGCCCACCAGGCGGTCATGGCCGTCACCGCCCTCGAGCGTGTCATGGCCCCCGCCGCCGCGGATCTCGTCGCTGCCGGCGCCGCCGGTGAGCAGGTCGGCCCCGGCGTCGCTCCGGCCGTTGTCGCTCTGGTTGCCGCCGACCAGAAGGTCGTCGCCGCTGCCGCCGTGCAGGCTGTCGGCGCCCTCGCCGCCAAAGACCGCGTCAGAGCCGCTGCCGCCCCAGATCACGTCATTGCCCTGCTGGCCATGCACCGTGTCGTCGTTCAGCCCGGCGCCGATCGCATCGCCGGCCGCGCTGCCGGTGATCACCGCCAGCACCTCGTCCTCGTCGGTGTCGACGTCGTTGATCACCAGGCCGCCGTCGGCGGTGACCCCCTCGGGGACAACGTTGACCGGATCGACGAAATCGATGTCGGGCAGGGTGTCGAAATCCGGCATGTGCGGCAGGGTGAGAAAATGCTGCTCGTGCTGGTGGCCGTTCGAGCCGCCGTTGCCGTTCATGTCGATCCGCGCGCCTTCGAGCGCATAGAAGATATGGCCGCCCGCCGGGGTCTCGATCAGCAGCCAGGGCTGCGGCGCGGTGCCGGGATCGTTATGCGCGCCGTTGAAGGCGACGACGCGCACATTGGCGGGCAGGTTGTTCAGATCGAGCAGCAGACCCTCGATCCGGATCTCGTCGCGGCTGGGATCGAAATCCTCCAGCCGGCCGACGATGGTGTCCCGGACGTTGTCGATATCGACGAAGTTGAACGTGTCAGAGCCGCCCCCGGCGCGGGCATGGTGCCCGTGAGAGAACTCGGTGATGGTTTCGAAGCCCAGGTTTTCCCAGTGGTTCACCTGATTTTCGAGGCCCCCTCCATAAGTATGGATCTGGCTGATGCCGTTTGTGGCGGTATGTACTCGTACTCGCATTCTGCTGACCTGTCCGTATCTGAGCCTTCGGCGCTTTTCCGAACCAGCCGGACAGGCGCCCCCATGGCTTTGGACAATTGACCGGGGCGAGGGGTACGGGACAGCGCCCGTCAGGCGAGCCGCGGCCTGCTTACGGTCAGCCGGCTAGGCGGGCGGCGGGCAGCGATACTGACCGTACAGGCCAGACCTCTCCGGACGCCCGGGTCACATATTCAAAAGGATGGGGAGGGGCCTCCCGGGAGGCACCAAAGCGCGGCCCGGGGGGAGGACAAGGGCGCGCGGCCGGGCAGGGCGGCCGCTGCGGGCAAGGGGAAGGAGAAAGCCGCGGCCCCGGCCGGGGCCGCCGCCCGGGGCTCAGACCACGAAGACGTTGTCGTAGAGCAGGGTCAGGTCGGTTTCGCCTTCGAGGATGATGGTGGTGCCGTCGTCCAGGGTGAAGACCGTGTCGCTGCCCACCACGGTGGCATAGGTATCGACGATGTCCTGGCCGTCGGTGCGCCCGCCGACCAGGCTGGCGTCGAGATGCAGCGCGTCCTGGAAGTTCTCGAAATCCTGGATCGTGTCGGTGCCGCCATTGACGCCGAAGTGGAATTCGTCGGCCAGGGTGCCGCCGCGCAGCAGGTCGTTGCCGGTGCCGCCATCGATGACGTCGCGGCCCTGGTTGCCGAGGATGGTGTCGCTGCCGTCGCCGCCGGCCAGGGTGTCGTCGCCGGTGCCGCCGAGGATCGAGTCGTTGCCCTCGCCGCCGGAAACGAAATCGCTGCCGAAGTTGCCTTCGAGCGTGTCGTTGCCGGAATTGCCGAAGACCAGATCCCAGGCCGAGCCGGCCGAGACGTAATCGTCGCCGGTGCCGCCGGTGATCGTGTCGATGCCGGCGCTGCCGTAGAGGCTGTCGTTGCCGGCGCCGCCATTGATGGAATCGGTGCCAGTGCGGCCGATGGCGAAATCGTCGCCCTCGCCGCCGTCGATGATGTCGGCGCCATTGCCCGAGCTGATCCAGTCGTCGCCGGCGCCGCC
>NZ_JARAML010000033.1:0-48564 GCF_028807375.1 Marinovum sp. PR37
TCATTCAGGGGATTGCCTTCGAAGACGGCATCAAGCAACTTCCAACCGCCGCCTGATCACACCGTCACCAACTTTCGGGCATAGCTCCATCCGGTGTCCCGGATGCCCTGATATCGTTGCCCAAGCGGTCTCCGCCGTCAGAAGCGGTCTCTCCCATAGCAAACACAGGGTACGCGCGATGGCGGCCCTCACCGTCCTTAAGACGAGAGCCAAAATCCCAAGCGGAAGACCTGAACATTATCTACGAGGTCAGCGAACTGCCTCCACGGCTCTGATGAGACAAGGGTCCTTCCGCCTGGGCTCATCCCCTCGAAGAAGGGGCGACAGGGTTCGCCGTGTTTGACCACGGAGTGTACGGTGCGCGCCATTTTCGCGGCGATCGCGGCGTAGGCCTTGCGTCGCAGATGGGCATTGTGTCGGTCCCGCGCGATCACTGCAAGATGGAGGGCATACCTGATCGCCCAGGCTCCAAATTCAAGATCAGACCCGATGGCCAGGAGCCGAGATGAGGGGAAACCTCATTATTCACCAATAACTTATTCAAGCATACAAAGCCGAACCTGCTGAGTCATCGCCTTCTTTCGAGCGCACCGGTACGGCGCAACTGAAGCCTAGGAGGGCCGCCCCCGGCTGCTTAGCTATGGCAGGCCCCGGTCGTTCCCGCCGCCCCTCCAACATCTTGCATTTTCGGTCTGCAGCCAGCGCACATGACCGGCCTGCGCCTGCTCCTCGGTTTGATGGGGCGATGAGAGAAGTGCGCCCTTGGAACTGTCGCTTGAATATAACTTTTCGTCTTGGATGAACGATAGAACTTTCATTATCCATTACCAAAAATATGGAGTTAAGTCATGAACAAGAGCATCGGGATCTTAGGGAGGACTTGGGATGCAGCGTACCATTTTGCCTGTCCTGCGCGGAAAACACGCGCGGTTGACGGCCTCTGCACAACGTCGGCCCTCGGGTCTGCAAACGCTCACGAATGCGCTGGAGCAGTCTGAATGACGGATATTCAAGTAGGTTTCGTGGGCATCGGGCTTTTGCTGACGTTGATTGCCCTGCGGGTGCCGATCGGGGTCAGCCTGATCGGCGTGTCGTTTGGCGGCATCTGGGTGCTGGTCGGCGAACGCGCGGCCTTTGGCTCGCTGGGGATCATTCCCTACAACATGGCGGCCACTTGGCAGCTGAGCTCGGTGCCGATGTTCCTTTTGATGGGGTTCTTCAGTTTTCATGCCGGTCTGACCAAGGGGCTCTTCGATGCGGCCCGGGTCTGGCTTTCTGGCTTGCCGGGGGGGCTGGCCATCGCGTCGGTCTTCGGGGCGGCGGGTTTCGCCGCGGTCACCGGGTCCTCGGTGGCCTGCGCGGCGGCCATGGGACGGATCGCGGTGCCGGAGATGCTGCGGCGCGGTTATGACGTCAGCCTGGCCACGGGTACCGTCGCTGCGGCGGGCACCATCGGCGCACTCATTCCGCCGAGCATCCTGATGATCATGTACGGCATCATCGCCGAAGTGCCGATCAACCAATTGTTCCTTGGCGGCATCGGCGCCGGCGTGATCACCGCCGCAGGCTATATCCTGGTCATCATGGTCCGGGCCACCTTGCAGCCCGAGCTGGCGCCGCGTCTGAAAGAGACCGTGCCGCTGTCGGAGAAGCTGTCGGCGCTCAAGGAAATCTGGCCGGTGCTGGTGCTGGTGATCTGCGTCTTCGGCGGGCTTTTCGGGGGGATTTTCACCCCAACTGAAGCCGGCGCCGTCGGGGCCTTCATGTCGATGGCCATTGCCGCGATCAAGGGCCTGCTGACGCTCAAGAAGATCCGCGACGCCCTGCTCGAGACGCTGCTGACCTCTGGCGCGCTGTTCATCATCGCCATTGGCGCAAGCATGCTGACCCGGTTCCTGGCCTTCAGCGGCGCCGGCGACTACCTGAGCGAGATCGTCATCGCCATCGGTGCCAATGAGGTCCTGCTGCTGCTGGCAATCGCCGTGATCTACCTGGTGCTTGGCATGTTCCTCGAGCCGTTGGGGGCGATGTTGCTGACCCTGCCGATCCTGTTGCCGATCATCGAAAGTACGGATTACTCGCTGGTCTGGTTCGGTATCGTACTGACCAAGTTCCTCGAAATCGGGATGATCACGCCGCCGATCGGGCTCAATGTCTTTGTTATCAAGGGCGTGGTCGGCAATCTCGCCTCCACCTCCACCGTCTTCCGCGGGGTCATGTGGTTCCTGGTCGCCGACCTGCTGGTGGTGGCGCTGCTGATCCTGTTCCCGGAAATCACCCTGTACCTGCCCCGCGTGCTGAACTGAGCCCCGCCCGGCCTGTCAACCCATCCGTTCCGGCCCCTGCGCCGAAAAGCTCGAGAGGAGTACCCCAATGATGCATGAGAAACTCGACGTTGTCGTCGTCGGTGCGGGATTTGCCGGCATGTATCTTCTGCACCGTCTGCGCACGATGGGCCTGACCGCCCGGATCTACGAGGCTGGCTCTGACGTCGGCGGCACTTGGTACTGGAATCGCTATCCCGGCGCCCGCGTCGACGTGGAAAGCATGCAGTATTCCTACCAGTTCGACGAGGAGCTGCAGCAGGAATGGGAGTGGAGCGAACGATATTCGCCGCAGCCGGAAATCCTGCGCTATGCCCGCCACGTTGCCGACCGCTTCGATCTGCGTCGCGACATCCGCTTCGACACCCGCGTCCAGGCGGCGCATTTCAACGACGACAGCCAAACCTGGCATGTCACCACCGAACCGGGCGAAACGGTCGAGGCTCGGTACTTCCTGCTGGCCGTCGGCTGCCTGTCGTCCTTCAACAAGCCCGACATCCCCGGCATCGATGACTTCAAGGGCAACACTTATTTCACCGCGCAATGGCCGCATGAGCCGGTGGACTTTACCGGCCAGCGGGTGGCGATGATCGGCACCGGGTCGACCGCCATGCAGTCAAGTCCGGTGATCGCCAGCCAAGCGAGAAGTCTGACACTGTTTCAGCGGACGCCCAACTACTCGATCCCGTCGCACAACGGGCCGCAGGACCCCGAGTATGTCGTCTACGTCAAAGAGAACTACCCCGAGCTGCGCGCCAGGGCCAAGCGGATCTACGGCGGCGTGCTCGACGATTTCGGCGAGAAAGAGGGCAAGACGACGCCCAAGGACGAGATGCAGCGCGAGCTTGAACGGCGCTGGGAGCGGGGCGGTCTGACCTTCCTCGGCGGCTACACCGACTCGATGTACGACAAGGAAACCAACGAATTTGCCGCCGAATTCGTGCGGCAGAAGATCAGGCAGATCGTCAAGGACCCGGAAACCGCCGAATTGCTCTGTCCGAGCAACGAGATCGGGGTCAAGCGGATCTGCGTCGACACCGGCTACTTCGAGATCTTCAACCGCCCCAACGTCGACATCATGGAGGTGCGCCAGACGCCGATCGAGCGAATTTCCGACAAGGGCATCGTCCGCGGCGGCATCGAGCACGAGTTCGACAGCATCGTCTATGCCACCGGCTTTGACGCCTTCACCGGCAGCTACAACCGCATCGACATCCGCGGGCGCAACGGGCTGAAGCTGCGCGATCACTGGAAGGACGGCCCGCGCAATTTCCTCGGAATGGCGGTCGCCGGTTTCCCCAACATGTTCACGGTGACCGGCCCGCTCAGCCCGAGCGTCTTTACCAACATGCTGCCGTCGATCGAACAATCGGTCGAATGGATCACCGAAACCATCGACTACGTCCAGAAAAACGCCCGCACGGTGATCGAGGCTACGCTCGATGCCGAAGACTACTGGGTACGCCATTGTGACGAGGTCGCCCGCCCCAGCCTGCGCTACCACGCCGACTGCTGGTACCTGGGCTCCAACATCCCCGGCAAGCCACGGGTTTTCATGCCCTACAACGCCGGCCTGCCTGCCTACATCGAGAAGTGCAACGAGGTCGTGGCCAATGGCTACCAAGGCTTTGCCGTAGCCTGACCCGGCCCTTCCGACAGACGACCTTCAAGTGCGAGCGGCTGTCCCTGTTCGCGCACCGGCTGAGTTCAGCCTGCCACCAGAGAAATCTATGCCTGAGGAACTGACATGAGCATTGATCGTAAAGACGAAGCCGGTCACCGCGCCGCCGAAAGCCCCGAGTATGATGCCATCGTGATCGGGGCCGGAATGTCCGGGATGTACCAGCTCTACCGCCTGCGGGAACTGGGCTTGAAGACCCTGGTTCTGGAGGCGGGGTCCGGTGTTGGCGGCACTTGGTACTGGAACAAGTACCCTGGCGCGCGCTTCGATTCAGAAAGCTGGTCCTATGGCTATTCCTTCAACGAAGAGATCCTGAAGGAATGGAGCTGGTCAGAGCATTTCGCTGGCCAGCCCGAGATCAAGCGCTACTGTGATCTGGTCGCCGACAAACTCGAGCTTTGCGATGACATCCGCTTCAAATCGCGGGTGGCAGAGGCGCAGTATCTGGAAGACCGCAACATCTGGCGGGTGCAGCTGACCGACGGAACCGAGTTCTTCAGCCGCTACCTGATCACCGGCATCGGCCTGCTGTCGATCCCCACCATGCCGAGGTTCGAGGGCGTCAATGATTTCAAGGGCACTTGGTGCCACACTGGTCTCTGGCCCGAAGAGGGCATCGATTACGACGGCAAGCGCGTCGCCGTCATCGGCACCGGTGCCAGCGGCATTCAGGCGGTGCAGGAAATCGCCAAGACCGCCAAGAGCCTTACGATTTTTCAACGCCGTCCGAACTGGTGTACCCCGCTGCACAATTCGCCAATCTCCGAACAGAAAATGGAGGATATCCGCAGCCGCTATCCCGAGATCTTCAAGCATTGCCAGACCACCGCGGCCTGCTTCATCCACACCCATGACCCGCGTGACGCGCGCGCGGTGTCCAAGGAAGAGCGGCTGGCCTTCTGGGAAGAGCTCTACAAGACGCCGGGTTTCGGCATCTGGCAGGGCAATTTCCACCAGATCCACACCGACCGCGAGATCAACCGCGAGATTTCGGACTTCGTGGCCGACAAGATCCGCCAGCGCGTCAAGGACCCGAAAGTGGCCGAACAGCTGATCCCCAAGGATCACGGCTTCGGCACCCGTCGGGTGCCGCAGGAGACCGGCTATTACGAGGTCTTCAACCAAGACAATGTCGAGCTGATCCCGGTGCTGGAAACGCCGATCGAGCGGATCACCCCGACCGGCATCCGCACCACCGAGCGAGAGTTCGAGTTCGACGTGATCATCTATGCCACCGGTTTCGACGGCATCACCGGCGCTTTCGACCAGATCGATTTCCAGGGCGCAGACGGCCAGACCCTGCGCGAGGAATGGAAAGACGGGCCTACCACCTTTGTCGGCATGATGGTCAAGGGCTTCCCGAACATGTTCATGGTCATGGGTCCGCACGGCGCGCTGGGCAACCAGCCGCGGTCGATCGAACATAATGTTGACTGGATCAGCCGCATCATCGGCCACATGGAGGAGGAGGGGATCACCAAGGTGACGCCCAAGCCCGCAGCGGTCGACGAATGGCATGACTTCGTTGCCGAAAAGGCCAAAGGCCTCTTGGCCAACGAGGTCGACAGCTGGATGACCGGCGTCAACATGAACGTCAAAGGCAAGGAAAAACGTGGGCTTGTCCGCTACAGCGGCACCGCACCGGAATTCCGCGCCCGCTGCGAGGCGGTGATCACCGGCGGCCACCGCGAGCTGGAGTTCACCCGGCCGACGATCGCCTTTCCGCTGTCGAACGACTTTACCGGAACCAAATCCAAAGGAACGGGACAATGACGGAACACATGCATGCGACCTCTGCCGCCAGTACATGGGGCCGGCGGCTCTTTCATCCGGCTCTCGCGGCGCTGACGCTCGCGCTTTCGGGCGTGGCACTGCCCGCCAGCGCCTGCAGCGTCGAGGCCTGGGCCGAGTGCCAGGGCAAGCCCTGGGTCGACGGCGAGACCATGGACACCCCGATGGGCGAGAAGTGGTGGCCGAACCCGCTTTGGGGTGAAGGTGACGAGGCCGGCTCGACCAACTGGTATCTGGATCCCGAGGTGGTGCTGCGCGCAGTGTCGCAAATTCAGACCGGCAAGGTCTATCGCCTGGGCCATGACTACCACTCTGAAATGCCGATGTTCGGCGTGCGCAAGTGGACGATGCATATTCCCGGCGCGCCGACCGGCGGCCCGTTTGGCACCAACGCGCTGATCTGGAACGACGAATACCTCGCCACCGAGATCGGCCAGGTCGGCACGCAGTTCGACGGTCTGGGTCACGTCGGGGTACAGGCCGGCGCGCCCGGCGACAAGTCGAAGATGTACTTCTACAACGGCTTCACCGCCGAAGACATCAACGGCACCTACGGGCTCAAGAAGCTGGGCGTCGAAAAGCTGCACCCGATCGTGGCGCGCGGCGTGCTGATCGACTTTACCTCGCTCAAGGACTGGGACGTCGGCGACTGCGCCTCCGTGGCTGACGTTCAGACGGCGCTGAGCAACCAAGGCATGGCGGATTTCGAGTTCTTGGACGGCGATGCCATCCTGCTCCGCTTCGGCTGGGAGCAATTCTGGACCGATCCGGCCAAGTACAACTCGGGCGAGCCGGGCCTCTGCATGGATGCCGCCCGCTGGGTGGTGGCGCAGAACCCCGGGGTGACCGGCGGTGACACCTGGGGCGCAACCGATCCGGTGCCTTACCCGGACCCGACCTGCGCCTCCTGCGTCCACAGCTTCTTCCAGACGCGCCACGGCATCGTCAACCAGGAGAACCTGCGGCTGGGGCAACTGGCCGACGATGGGACCTTTGTCTTCACCTACATCTACAGCCCCATGCCGATCCGCGGCGGCACTGGCTCGCCCGGCTCGCCGATCGCCATCCGCTGAGAGGCACGCGGTCAGGCCGGGCACAAGCGACCCGGCCTGACCGGCCCAGGACCGCAAAGGAGCAAGCGCCATGAGGCTTGAAAACAAGGTCGCCGTCGTCATCGGCGCAGGACAGTCGCCGGGCCAGACCATCGGCAACGGGCGGGCCACCTGTCTCGTCTTCGGCCGTGAGGGCGCCCGGGTGCTCTGCGTCGATCGTGACCTCGCCAGCGCCGAGGAAAGCGCTGCCATGGTGCGCGAGGAAGGCGGCACTGCGCAGGCCTTCCAGGCCGATGTCACCCGCGAGGTCGATCTCGCGGCGATGGCCGCCTTCTGTGTGAAGGAGTGGGGCCGCGTCGACGTGCTGCACTACAATGTCGGCATCGGCACGGTTGGCGGCGACGCCCAGCTGCCTGGCATCACCGAAGAGGCCTTTGACCGGGTGATGGCGGTGAACCTGCGCGGCAACATCATGGCCTGCAAGCACGTAGTGCCGATCATGAAGGCGCAGGGTGGCGGCTCGATCATCAACATCTCGTCGCTGGCCGCGATCGAGAAGAACCCGATGGTGACCTACAAGACCAGCAAGGCCGCGATGGTGGCCTTTACCGAGCAATTGGCGATCACCAATGCTGCCGACGGCGTGCGCGCCAACGCGATCCTGCCGGGGCTGATGGACACGCCCATGGCTATCGACATGCGCGCGCCGATCCTCGGCCAGACCCGCGCCGAGATGGAGGTGTCGCGCAACAAGCGGGTGCCCTTGCGCAACAAGATGGGCACCGCCTGGGACGTGGCCAATGCCGCACTCTACCTCGCGTCGGATGAATCCGGCTTCGTCACCGGCATCTCGTTGCGCGTCGACGGCGGCGCCGGCGTGAACGTCGGCTGAGCCAGGGTCAGGAGGGCAGTCATGGATACAGTCAGTCAGCGCAGGGGGATCGCCGGAAAGGTGGTTCTGGTCACCGGCGGAGGCCAGGGCATCGGCGCCGCAATCGTACGCCGGTTTCATGCCGAGGGCGCGCTCGTGTGCATCAGCGACATCCACATCGGCCCGGCCGAGGTGCTGGCAGAAGAACTGAACGCCACCGAGGGACGCCCCCGCGCCCAGGTGGTCAGGCTCGATGTCACCCGCGCCAAGGAGTGGGACAGGGTCGTGACGCAGCTGACCGAAGATCACGGCGGCGTCGATATCCTGATCAACAATGCCGGCATTCTCGACCCTGTGCCACTGGACGAGATCGACGAAAACGCATGGGACCTGACCATGGCGGTGAATGCCAAGGGACCCTTCCTCGGCGCGCAGAAAGTCCTGTCCGCGATGCGCCAGCGCGGCGGCGGGGCCATCGTCAATGTCTCCTCCATGGCCGGCATCATCGGTGGGCGGGCGGCGCATTACGTCTCGTCCAAGGGGGCGGTCCGGATGCTGACCAAGTCGGTGGCGCTGGTGGGGGCTGCCGCCAATATCCGCTGCAACTCGGTGCATCCCGGCATGGTGGAGACCGCCATGGCACAGGCGGCGGTGGCCCGACCCGGCGCGCGCGAGGCGCGGCTGGCGCGCCTGCCGCTTAACCGCTTCGGCGAGCCGTCCGAGATCGCCAACGTGGTGGTCTTTCTCGCCTCATCCGAGGCGTCGTTCATGACCGGGGCCGAGGTCTGTGTCGACGGTGGCGGAGCGATTGTATGAGCCACAGCCCAGCCCCCCGGACCCGCTTTGCCCCTGCAGCCCACTGTTACAGACAGGAAAACCCGTGATGGATTACGATTACATAATTGCCGGCGCGGGGTCGGCAGGCTGTGTCCTGGCCAACCGGCTCTCGGCGGATGCCAAGATCAAGGTGCTGCTGCTCGAGGCCGGGCCAGAGGATCGCCACTTCTGGCTCAGCATCCCGCTGGGTTTCGGCAAGGTGCTGACCAACGAAAAGCTCAACTGGTGTTACGAGAGCGAGCCGGAACCCCATGCCAACAACAAGCGCGATTTCCTGCCGCGCGGCAAGGTGCTGGGCGGGTCGAGCTCGATCAACGGCATGATCTACATGCGCGGCAACCGGCGGGACTACGACGGCTGGGCGCAGATGGGCTGTCAGGGCTGGTCTTACGACGAGGTGCTGCCCTATTTCCGCAAGTCCGAGAACAACCAGCGCGGCGAAAGCGAGTTTCACGGCACCGGCGGGCCGCTGCAGGTGACCGACCAGACAGAGGTCATGCCGGTCAGCAAGGCGCTGATCGCCGCCGGCGCCGAGGTCGGTCTGCGGCACAACCCGGATTTCAACGGCGCCGAGCAGGAGGGTATCGGCCTAGCCCAGGTGACGATGTCGCGCGGCCGCCGCTCCAGCACGTCGCAGGCTTATCTGAAACCGGTCCGGTCTCGGCCCAACCTGCATGTCCATACCCTGTCGCATGTCCGCAAGGTTCTGTTCGACGGCAAGCGCGCCACCGGCGTGCGCTACGAGCGAGAAGGCCGGATGACCGAGGCGCGGGCCCATCAGGCGGTGATCCTCTGCGGAGGGGTCTACGGCTCGCCGCAGATTCTGGAACTGTCGGGCATCGGCGACGCCGACCGGCTGCGCGACATCGGCGTCGAAGTGGTTCACCATCTGCCGGGGGTCGGCGAGGGCATGCAGGACCACCAGGTCTATCGCCTGCGCTGGAAGCTCAAGAACGCGCCGGGCACCTTCAACGAACGCACTCGCGGGTTGCGGGCGCTGCGCGAGGGGATCCGCTACTACATCAACGGCACCGGCGTGCTGGCCAGCCCGACCAACCCGGTCAACGCCTTCTTCCGCACGCGGCCCGATCTGGCCACGCCCGACACCCATCTGCAGGTCTTCCCCGGCACCTATACCTCAATGCAGGACCGGCGGTTGCACGATCATCCCGGCATCACCCTCGGCCCGACGCTGCTGCGGCCGCAGAGCCGCGGCTCGGTACATGCAAAGTCGTCAGACCCTCATGTGCCGCCGGCGATCCTGACCAATATCCTCGGCACCGAGGCCGACCGGCAGACCGCCGTGCTGGCCATGCGGTTTACCCGAAAGATCATGGAAACCACGCCGATGAAGGCCTTCTATGATTGCGAGATGACGCCGGGCAAGGCGGTGCAGACCGATGATGAATTCCTGGCCTATGCGCGCGAGACTGGCGGCAGCAACTTCCACGCCACCAGCTCCTGCCGGATGGGGCGCAGCGATGATCCGATGGCGGTGGTCGACACCCGGTTGCGGGTGCGCGGCATCGAAGGCTTGCGGGTGGTCGATGCTTCGGTCATGCCGATGGTGGTCGCCGGCAACACCAATGCGCCGACCATCATGATCGCCGAAAAGGCCGCTGACCTGATCCTCGAGGATGCCAGGGCCAAGGTGGCGGCCACATGACCGGCGCTCTGACCGAGACCTGAGACCAACCGCAGCAAAGGTGCCCGATGCCCGAAGACGTTCATCCGCAAGTCCAGGCACTGCTTGATCGCGCGCAGGAACTGGGGCTGCAAAGCCTGCAGCATCTCGATCTGGCAGCCGCACGCGCCCAGGCCGAAGGTCTGGCAGCAGCGCGCCGGGCGTCTTATCCGCCGCCAGAGGTCCATCAGGTCGAGAACACCACCACCGGGCCGGGCTATGGCCATGTGCCGGTGCGGATCTATCGGGTGTCCGACGCCGCTGATGCCCCGGTGGTGGTCTATTATCACGGCGGCGGGCATGTGGTCTGCAGCCTCGAAACCCATGACACCCTGGCGCGGTTCCTGGCCTTAAAGAGCGGCTGCACGCTTGTTTCGGTGGATTACCGGATGGGGCCGGAACACCCGTTCCCGGCGGCGGTCGAGGATTGCTACGACGCCACCCGCTGGGTGGCCGACAGGGCCGAGGCCTTGCGGGTCGATCCCGACCGTCTGGCGGTCTGCGGTGACAGCGCCGGGGCCAATCTGGCCGCCGTAGTGGCGCTGATGGCGCGCGACAGCGGAGACTTCTCGGTCACCGCGCAATCGCTGGTCTACCCGGTGATCGACTACCGCGGCGGCACGGCGTCCTATGACCGTTACGGCAGCGGCTACGGCTCGCTCGAGACCGAGACGGTGCGTTGGTTCATGGAGCGCTATCTGCCGGATCCGGCGCTGCGCGACGACTGGCGCGCCTGCCCTGCCAACGCCCGACTTGATGCCCGCCTGCCGCCGGCGCTGGTGCTGACCGCCGAATGCGATGTGCTGCGTGACGAGGGCGCGGCCTATGCGCAGCAGCTGCGCGCCGCCGGGGTCGACGTGCAGTACCAGAACTTCATGGGCATGACCCATGGCTTCATGGGCTTTCTCGGGCTCGTCGATGCGGCGGAACAGGCGCATGTGGCTGTGGCCAGCTTCCTCAACGACATCTGGCGCAAGACGCCCGCGTGACCGCGCGCAAGCGGAGTGAGGCCTGCCTTGGCGGTGACGCCAGCGGCGGGCTTTGTCGTGCCGGCGACCTTCCATAAGTTGTATTACTTTTTGAACCGTTAAGTAAACGCCTATTCATTATGCATAACAAAACATTTGGCCGAAGATGGTTCGGGAAGAACATTTCGATTGGGAGGAATCAAATGGAACTGCCGTCACTTACCGGGCCCCGAGGTCTGAAGGTCGCCAGTGCGACCGCGCTCGCAGCCGCGCTGGCCTGCGCCTCGGTCCAGGCCTCGGCCGAGCCACTGAAGGCGGCTGTCGGCCTGCCCCCCAAGAATTCCACGGTCAAGAGCTACGAGGCCTTTGCCGATTACGTCGCCGAGAATTCCGACCTCGAGATCAAGGTCTACTCGCTGTCGCTCTTGAGCATGAAGGAAACCTCACCCGGTATCCGCGACGGTCTGGCCGATCTCGGCTTTGTCCTGCCGGTCTATTACCCGGCCGAGTTCTCCGAGAGCAACCTGGTGGCCAACCTGTCGATGCTGTCGACCGCGGGTCGCAAGGTGCCCAGCCCCGGTGCCGCGATGACCGGCGCGATGAGCGAATATATCTTCTTCGAATGTCCCGAATGCCTGGCGGAATACACCGCGCAGGGGCAGGTCTTCCTCGGCAGCATGTCCAGCGCCTCCTACGTGCTGCTGTGCAACCGCCCGGTCGAGACTGTGGCGGACCTGCAGGGCACCAAGCTGCGCTCGGGCTCGCCCAATTTCTCGCGCTGGGCCGAAAGCTTCGGCGCCATCGCGGTGTCGATGTCTGGCAATGACCAGTACGAAGCCCTGGGCCAAGGCGTGATCGATTGCACCATGGCGGCGATCAGCGAGCTGACCAACAACTCGCTCGCCGATGTCACCAAGTACGTCACGCTCGACGTGCCCGGCGGCGTCTTTGCCGGCGCGGCGACGGCCAACTTCGGCATCGACAGTTGGCAGGGTCTGAGCGGCGACCAGCGCGCGGTGCTTCTGCGCGGCATGTCGATGATGCAGGCCGACATGACGCTGGGCTATCAGGACCTCTCGGATGAGGACAAGGCCGGCGCGGCGGGCCGCGGCGTGACACTTGTCGACCCGACGGACGAACTTGTGGCGCGGACCGATGCCTTCGTGATGGACGACATCAAGGTGATCGAGGAACAGTTTTCCAGCGACTACGGCGTCTCCAATACCGTCGAGAAGGTCGAGACCATCAAGGCGCTGGTCGAGAAGTGGAAGGGCCTGACCGCCGAGGCTGGCACCGACCGCGAACGCCTGGCCCAGGTCTATTGGGACAACATCTATGCCCGGCTCGATCCCGAGACCTTCGGCATGCCGTAACCTCGAATTCGACAGTCACGCCCGCCCGTTCCTATGCTCCCCGCGCGGACCAGGACGGGGGTGTCTGTCGGATGCCACGTGGGGACTGGCCGACCTGGCTTCCGCGTGGCACCTTGAACCTGACCTGATGGGTGGAGTTTGAACGATGTACTTGATTGGCCGCGCGATGGCCGGAATGATCCGGGTTCTGACCTGGGTGGGCATGTTGGCGATCATCCTTATGATGCTTCAGATCACGATCGACGTGGCGGGCAAGTTCCTGTTCAACGCGCCCATTCCGGCGACGATCTCGATGGTGTCGAGCTATTACATGGTGGTGGTGGCCTTCATCCCGCTGGCCTATGTCGAGACCCGCAACGAGCATATCACCGTCGAGGTGGTAACCGAGTTCCTGCCGAAGACCGCGCGCTACCATCTCTACTCCTGGACCTACCTCGTGTCGGCGGTGGTTTTCGGGCTGCTGGCCTACAAGACCTGGCAGGAGGCCGGCAATGCCTACAACGCTGGCTCCTTCATGATCGAACAGGGGTTCAAGGTGATCACCTGGCCGTCCTACTACCTGCTGCCCATCGGCACCGGGCTGATGACGGCGGTGCTGATCTATCGCTGGCTGGTCTATATCACCGGCGCCAAGAGCGGCCTCGGCGAGGCCCCCACGGTCTGACGCCCTCGCGCGTCCCATCTTCACAACCAGGATCGCGGCAGCTGGCTGCGGTCCCGCCGCCCCGGATCGGCCTTGTCCGGTCCTGCCGGCGAGAACTCATGGAACATCGCACATGTCGCCCCGTCTGAACCCCCATACCCCCGAGACCATGACGCCGCGACAGCGGGAGATCCACGATGACATCGTCTCGCGCCGGGGGCGTCTGGGCGGGCCGTTCCCGGCCTGGCTGCGCAATCCGGAGCTGGCCGAATGCGCCCAGAAGCTCGGGGCCTATTGCCGCTACGATTCCAACCTGACGCCGCAGATGTCCGAGCTTGCCATCCTGGTGGTCGCGCGGCACTGGACCGCCTCGGTTGAATGGGCGATCCACGCGCCGATTGCCGAGCGTGTCGGGGTGCCGGCCGCAGCCATTGCCGCCATCCGCGACAATGATCAGCCCGAGTTCGACGATCGGACGTCCCAGGTCATTTACGCCTATGCCAGCGAGTTGCTCAGGACAACGCGGGTGAGCGATACGCTGCACGAACGCGCGGTCCAGGTGATCGGCGAGCGCCGCACCGTCGATCTGGTGGCGCTGATCGGCTACTACAGCCTTGTCGCTCTCACGCTGAATGCCTTTGACATGCCGTTGCCGGCCGGGGCGTCAGACCCCTTTGCGCCGCAGAGCCGCTGACCCCATGACCCGCGACCCCAGCGCCGCGCCGCGATTTTCGCCCCGAGGGGCACAGGAACAGCTGCACGCCGAGGCGGGCGGAGATGAACACAGGGAGGAGAGCCGGAGATGAATAGCCAAGATCTCGACGTAGTCGTTGTCGGTGCCGGGTTCGGGGGCATGTACCTGCTGCACCGGTTTAGCAAGATGGGCCTGAAGGCCCGGGCCTTCGAGGCCGGTTCCGACGTCGGCGGAACCTGGTACTGGAACCGCTACCCCGGTGCGCGGGTCGACGTGGAAAGCATGCAGTATTCCTATCAGTTCGACGAAGAGCTGCAGCAGGAATGGGACTGGCCCGAACGCTATTCGCCGCAGCCGGAAATCCTGCGCTATGCCCGCCACGTGGCCGACCGTTTCGATCTGCGCCGCGACATCCAGTTCGACACCCGAGTCCAGGCGGCGCATTACGACGATGCGACACAGGCCTGGGATGTCACCACCGATGACGGCAAGGTGACGCGGGCGCGCTATTTCGTGCTGGCGGTCGGCTGCCTGTCGTCCTTCAACAAGCCCGACATTCCCGGTCTCGAGGATTTCGAAGGCAACACCTATTTCACCGCGCAATGGCCGCATGAGCCGGTGAATTTCACCGGCCAGGATGTGGCAGTGATCGGCACCGGCTCGACCGCGATGCAATCAAGCCCGGAGATCGCCAAGCAGGCCAAGAGCCTGACGGTCTGTCAGCGCACCGCCAATTACTCCATCCCGGCACAGAACCGGCCGCAGGATCCGGAATACGTCGCCTATGTAAGGAAAAATTACCCCGAACTGCGCGCCGAGGCCAAGACGCTTTACGGCGGGCTGCTTGACGACTTCGGCGAAGTCCGGGCCGTCGACACCCCGCGCGAAGAGGTCGAAGCCGAGCTGGAGCAACGCTGGAAGAAGGGCGGGCTGACCTTCCTCGGCGGCTTTTCCGACATGCTCTATGATGAGCGCGCCAATGTCATCGCGGCCGAGTTCGTCAAGGCCAAGATCCGTTCGATCGTCAAGGACCCCGAGACCGCCGAACTGCTCTGCCCCAGGAACATCATCGGCGGCAAACGGCTCTGCGTTGACAACGGTTTCTTCCAGATCTTCAACCTGCCGCATGTCAGCCTGATGGACGTCGGCAGCAAACCCATCGAGCGGATCACCCCGCGCGGCATCCTGCGCGGCGGCACCGAGCACCGGTTCGACAGCATCGTCTATGCGACCGGCTTCGACGCGATCACCGGCAGCTACCTGCGGATCGACATTCGCGGCCGCGACGGGCTGAAGCTCAAGGATCACTGGGATGCCGGGCCGCGCACGTTCCTCGGCATGACGGTCTCGGGCTTTCCCAACATGTTCATGGTCACCGGGCCCGGCAGCCCCAGTGTGCTGACCAACATGCTGCCGTCGATAGAGCTGTCGGTCGAATGGCTGACCGACGCCATCGCCGCGCTGCGCAAGGCCGGCAAGACCACGATGGAAGCCACGCCCGAGGCTGAGGCGTCCTGGGTGGCGCATGTCAACGAGGTCGCCCAGGGCAGCCTCCGCTCCAAGGTCAAGAGCTGGTACAACGGCGGCAATATCCCGGGCAAACCCTCGGTCTTCATGCCCTATATCGGCGGGCTCCCGGCCTATCTTGAGAAGTGCAACGAGGTGGTGGCCGCAGGCTATCGCGGCTTCAAGATGACCGGAGCGCCCCGCCCGGTGGCGCCACCGCCGCAAAACCCCGTGACGGCAGAGGAACAGACCACATGAGGCTCGAGAACAAGATCGCCATTGTCATCGGCGCCGGCCAGTCGCCGGGGACAACCGTCGGCAATGGCCGCGCCACTTGTCTGCTCTTTGCCTGTGAAGGCGCCAAGGTGGTGTGCGTTGACCAGGACTTGGCCAGGGCCGAAGAGACCGCCGCTGCGGTGCGTGCCGAAGGGGGCGAAGCGGTGGCGGTGCGGGCCGATGTCACCTCCGAACAGGAGCTGGCGCAGATGGTCGAGCAGTGCCGCGACACCTACGGGCGGATCGACATCCTCGATTACAACGTCGGCATCAGCCTTGCCGGCGGTGACGCCAAGCTGCCGGACATCACCGAAGAAGCCTTTGACCGGGTGATGGCGGTGAACCTGCGCGGCAACATCATGGCCTGCAAGCACGTCGTTCCGGTGATGCGGGCGCAGGGTGGCGGCTCGATCATCAATATCTCGTCGCTGGCGGCAATCGAGAAGAACCCGATGGTCGCCTACAAGGCCAGCAAGGCCGGGATGGTCGCCTTTACCGAACAGCTGGCGATCACCAATGCGGCCTATGGCGTGCGCGCCAATGCGGTGCTGCCGGGGCTGATGGACACGCCGATGGCCGTCGACACCCGCGCGCGGATGTGGGGCCAGAGCCGCGAAGAGATCGAGGCCGCGCGCAACAAGCGGGTGCCGCTGCGCAACAAGATGGGCACGGGCTGGGATGTTGCCTATGCCGCGCTTTATCTGGCATCCGACGAGTCCGGCTTTGTCAGCGGCATTTCGCTTCGGGTGGATGGCGCGGCCGGTGTCAATGTCGGTTAGGGCAGGGGGCCACAGATGAACTTGCACGACAAGGTGGTGCTGGTCACCGGAGGCGGCACCGGCATCGGCGCGGCCATCACCCGTCGTTTCGTGGCAGAGGGCGCGGTGGTCGTCATCGGCGATATCGACACCGGGCCGGCAGAGGCCCTTGCCGCCGAACTGACCGCAACGGGACCGGGCCGTGCCTCTGCCATGGCGCTCGACGTAGCTGAGGCAGAGGCCTGGGGCGTCGTTGTCGCCCAGATCACCGCGCAGCACGGCGGCATCGACGTGCTGGTCAACAACGCGGGGATCTACCAGAACCTGCCGCTGGAAGAGATCGGCGAAGACGACTGGGACCAGATGATGGCCGTGAATGCCAAGGGGCCGTTCCTCGGCACCCGGGCGGTGATGGCGGCGATGCGCGCGCGCGGTGGCGGCGCCATCGTCAACGTCTCGTCCATGGCCGGGATCACCGGCAGCCGCTCGGCGCATTACGCGGCCTCGAAGGGGGCGGTGCGGCTCTTGACCAAATCGGTGGCGTTGGCCGGCGCGCCTGACATCCGCTGCAATTCGGTCCATCCCGGCATGGTCGAGACCGAGATGGCCCGCGCCGCTGTCGAGGCGCCCGGCGCCCGCGGAGGCCGGCTCGCGCGCATCCCGATGGCGCGCTTCGGCGATCCGTCGGAGATCGCCAACGTGGTGGTCTTTCTGGCCTCCGACGAGGCTTCCTTCATGACCGGGGCAGAGATCGCCGTTGACGGTGGCTGCGCCGTCGCTTGACCTGACAGGCCGCGCTAGATCAGCGCGGACAAGTCTGCCTCGGGCACGGGCGGGTCCCACCGGTCGGCGTTCGAACGGTTGCGCGACGCGGTCTGAATCGCCCGGATCATCAACTCGATGGCCGGTTTGAATTCGACATCCTCCTTGCGCAGGATGCCCACCGGGCTGACGCTGTGCGAAGTGTCGATGGCCAGCGCCTTGAGGTCACCCATGGCAATCTCTCGCGCAAAGACCCCGGCGGGCACCACGCTGATCGCATTGGACTCCAGCAGAAGCGCTCGGATGAATGCCGGGGCCATGGCAACCACCCGGTCGGGAATGTCATCGACCAGCCCGATCGAGGCGATCAGCCGCGCCACATGGGCGTTATCGCTCGGGCTGTTTTCCGGCAGGATCATCTCGTAGCGCTTGAGCAGGGAGCTGTCGCAGGGGCTGGCGTCGGCCAGCGGATGGCCGGCGCGCACGACAAAGGTGAAGGGCTCGACATAGAGATGCTCGAAGGTCAGCCCGACCATCTGGTCCAGCGCAGGCATGTGCCCGACCACCAAGTCGATGACATCCTCCTGCAACCGGTCAACGAGGTATTTCAGCGGCCCGGTCGAGATCTGAATAACCGCGGTGTCGACCTCGCGTTGGACCTGGTTGACCGCGGCTGGCAGCAGGCCAGTTTCGCTCGACGGCATGGCGCCGATATGGACGTGCCACTCGAGCTGGGAATGCGCCGCCATAACCGTGTCGACCGCGCGGTCCAATTCCATCAGGCAGGCCGCCGCGCGGGGCATGAAAACCTCGCCCTGGATGGTCAGCTTGACGCCGCCGCGGCCGCGCTCGATCAGCTTGGTGCCGAGGATAGTTTCCAGTTCTTTCAAGGTCTTGGTCACCGCTGGCTGGCTCAGCGACAGCACTTCTGCCGCGGCGCTGATGCCACCGGAGCGGAAGACGGCCATGAAACCGCGCAGGTGTCTCAACTTCAGGCGATGGTTGATCATAGTATTACTTCTTGGCCAGTAAATGGCCCCTATATTTCATGTTACATAAGCAAACATTTACCTATACTCCCTGTCAAGCGGCATCACTTTTGGGAGGAAAACGATGGTACTTCGTAACTTGGTCCTGGCACTTGGGGTGGCGACAGCGGGTCTGTCGGCGCAGGAAGTCGGGGCGAAATCCCTGACCCTGGCGGTCGGCGTCGGGCCGAAAAACTCGATCACCCTGACGATGCAGGGCTTCGCCGATTACATGGCCGAACACACCGACATCGACATCAAGATCTATCCCCTGTCGCTGCTGAACCTCAAGGAAACCCCGCCGGGCCTGCGCGACGGTCTGGCCGACATCGGCTTTGTCCTGACACCCTATTATCCCGCCGAATACTCCGAAATGAACCTCGCGGCCAACCTCGGGATGCTGTCGACCGCCGGCGTTCAGGTGGCGAGCCCCGGGGCCGCGATTGCCGGTGCGATGTCGGAATACGTGCTCAACTGCCCGGAATGCCTGGCCGAGTTCAAGGCGCAGAAACAGGTCTACCTCGGCAGTGGCATCGGCTCGACCTACATGATGCTCTGCACCGCGCCGGTGCAGTCGGTGGCCGACATCAAGGGCAAGAAGTTCCGCTCCGGCTCCGACAACTTCTCTCGCTGGGCAGAGCATTTCGGCGGCATCGCCGTGTCGCTGCCCGGCAACGACCAGTATGAGGCGATGTCGCAGGGCGTGATCGACTGCACCATGGCCTCGGCCACGGAGCTGACCAATTACTCGCTTTTCGACGTCACCAAGTCGGTGACCCTGGGCATCCCCGGCGGCAACTTTGCCGGCGTGGCCACCAACAACTTCAACGTCGACGTCTGGAAGGAGCTGACCGACGATGAGCGCAAGGCCGCACTGATGGGCTCGGCCCGCTCGGCGGCGGACCTGACCTGGCGCTACTACATGGACAGCGAACGTGACCTGACGGCGGCGCCTGAAAAGGGCATCACCGTGCTCGAACCCAGCGCCGAGGTACGGGCCATGTCCGATGCCTTCGTGATGGAAGACCTGAAGGTCATCGAAGAGCAGTTCACCAGCGGCTACGGGCTGATCAACGTCGGCGAGAAGATCGCAGAATTCAGCCGGCTGGTGGAAAAGTGGAAGGGCCTGACCGCCGATATCGGTGGCGATCAGGAAGCCCTGGCGCAAATCTACTGGGACGAGATCTTCTCCAAGGTCGACCCCGCCACCTACGCGATGAACTGAGACCACCGAGACCCCTGAGGACGGCTGCAGCTTCGGCTGCGGCCGTACCTCCAACTCCCCCAGCCTTGCCAGGACCGGACCCGCCCTCTCATCGCGTGAGAGCGCCTGATGTCGTGCGCCGGTCGGGGAATGACGGCCCGCGCGGCCCCAACCACAGCAGGCCCGATGCAGCCATGGGCGCTGCCGCAAACGATCCGCCGACGCGCGGCGAACAAGAGGTAAGTGATGCTTGACGCATATGTATACGACGGGCTGCGCAGCCCATTCGGCCGCCACGCCGGAGCCCTGTCGGGCATCCGCCCCGACGATCTGGCCGCCCAGGTCATCGCGGCGCTGGTCGCGCGGTCCGAGTTGTCGAGCGATCAGATCGAAGAGGTCGTCCTCGGCAACGTCTGCCAGTCCGGCGAAGACAGCCGCAACGTCGCCCGATTTGCCGCGCTTCTGGCCGGCCTGCCGATCGAAGTCGGCGCGCAGACCGTGAACATCCTCTGCGGTTCCGGCATGGCCTCGGCCCTGCATGTGGCGCGGGCGGTCACGACCGGCGAAGGCGCGCTTTATGTCGCCGGCGGGGTCGAAAGCATGACCCGCGCGCCTTTTGTCGTGGCCAAGTCGGCCTCGGCCTGGGAACGCGTGCCGCGGATGTATGACAGCACCATTGGCACCCGCTTTCCCAACCCGAAATTCGCCGAGGCTTTCGGCGATTTCAGCATGCCGCAGACCGCAGACAACCTGGCCGCCGATTTCGGCATTTCCCGCGAGGCCTGTGATGCCTTTGCCGCCGATAGCCAGCGCAAGTACGAAGTCGCCCGAGCCGAGGACTTCTTTGCCGACGAGATCCTGCCGATCCGGATCGAGGGCCGCAAAGGCGCGGTGACCGAGGTCTCGACCGACGAACATCCCCGCCCCGAGGCCGCCGATCCGACGCGGCTGGCGCGGTTGCGCAGCCTGTTTCCTGGCGGTGTCGTCACTGCCGCCAATGCCTCTGGCGTCAATGACGGGGCCGGGGCGCTGATGATCGGTGCCGGTGACCTCGGGCCCAAGCCACGCGCGCGCATCCTGTCGGGCGCCGTGGCTGGCGTGCCACCGCGCATCATGGGCATCGGTCCGGCGTATGCGGTGCCCAAGGCGCTTGCCCGCGCCGGGCTGAGCCTTGACGACATGGACCTGATCGAGATCAACGAAGCCTTTGCCAGCCAGGCGCTGGCCTGTTGCCAGGCGTTGAACCTCTCGCCCGAGGACAGCCGTCTGAACCCCAACGGCGGCGCGATTGCCGTGGGCCATCCGCTAGGCGCCTCGGGCACGCGCATCCTGCTGTCGGCCATCCGCCAGCTGGAACGCAGCGGCGGGCGCTATGCCTGCCTGTCTATGTGCATCGGCGTCGGGCAGGGCATCGCCATGGTCATCGAGCGCTGCGAATGAGCGCGCTTGTGACAGAAGACCGCCCCGCCGTCGTGCAGAGCGAGGTCGTTGGTGAGACAGGGCTGATCTGCCTCTCGCATCCGCCGGTCAACGCGCTGGGCGCGGCGGTGCGGCAGGGGCTGGTGGCCGAGGTCACCCGCCTCAATGCCGACCCTCGGGTCAAGGTCATCGCGCTGATGGGCGCAGGCCGGGTGTTTTCCGCCGGGGCTGATCTGGCCGAGTTCGGCAAGTCCGTTCCGCCGCCGACACTGCCAGACGCGTTGGCCAAAGTTGCCGAAAGCCTGAAGCCTGTGATTGCCGTGTTGCACGGTGTTGCCTTCGGCGGCGGGCTGGAACTAGCGCTGGCCGCGCAGTTGCGCATCGGGCTGCCGGGGCTGCGGCTGTCGCTGCCAGAGGTCAAGCTGGGCCTGATCCCCGGCGCTGGCGGCACCCAGCGTTTGCCCCGGGTGATCGGAACCGCCGCCGCCGTCGACATGATCTGCTCGGGCCGCGAGGTCGTGGCAGAAGAAGCGCTGGCACTGGGCCTGGTGGACCATCTCGCCAACGGCAGCCCGCGCGAGTCCGGTCTCACCGCCGCGCAAGCGGTGTTGGAAGGTCAGCTTTCACCACGCAGGACCGACAGTCTCGAAGCGGTCCCGGACCCCAAGGCCATCGAAGCCGCCCGTCAGAAGCTGCTCTCCCGCCAGCCGGTCCTCGCTGCGCCCCTCGCGGCGCTCGAGGCGATCTACCTGGCGAGCGAAGTCGATGTCGCCGAGGGCATGACGCAGGAGCGCGCCGGGTTTCTCAAGCTGCGGGATGGCCCGGACCGACAGGGCTTTGTGCATGCCTTCCGCGCCGAACGCGCCACGGCGAAGATTCCCGAAGCCACGCTGCCGGCCCGGGAGATCGCCACGGTTGGCGTGATCGGCGGCGGCACCATGGGCGTGGGCATCGCCACGGCGTTTCTGATTGCCGGTCTCTCGGTGCGTCTGATCGAAACCAAAGAGAGCCGCGCCGCCACCGCGCGCGCCAATATCCTGCGCAATCTCGACGGAGCCCTCACGCGTGACAAGCTCGATGCCACTGCCCACGTGGCGGCCACGGCGGCGCTCACGACCTCCACCGAGTTGGAGAGCCTGGCGGCGATGGACCTCGTTATCGAGACGGTCTTCGAGGACATGGCGGTCAAGACCGAGATTTTCGGCAAGCTCGGCCGCATCTGTGGCCGCGACACGATACTCGCCACCAATACGTCTTATCTCGACATCAACGAAATTGCTGGTGCTACCGACCGGCCCGAGGCGGTCATCGGCCTGCATTTCTTTTCGCCTGCGCATGTGATGCGCCTGATTGAGGTGGTCGTCGGCGACCGAACCGCGCCCGAACTGGTCTCGACCGCCTTTGCCTTGGCGCGGAGGATGCGCAAGGTGCCGGTGCGGTCCGGCGTCTGTGACGGCTTTATCGGCAACCGGATCCTGGCGGGATTTCGTAAGGCGACCGACTATCTGGTGCTTGACGGTGCCGGTTTCGATCAGGTCGACCGCGCGCTCGAAGGCTTCGGTTTTGCCATGGGGCCTTTTGCGGTCTCTGACCTCGCCGGGCTCGACATCGGGCTCTTCACCCGCCGCCGCAAGGCCGCAACCCGTCCGCTGCAGGAACGCTATTCCCGGGTCGCCGACCGGATCGCCGAGGCCGGCTGGCTTGGGCGCAAGACCGGGCGCGGGTATTACCTCTACGAGGCGGGCAAACGCACCGGCGTGAACCCCGAGGCTGCGCAGATCCTCACTGAGGAACGCGCCGGAGAGGGCATTACGCCCCGGGCCTTCACTGATCAGCAGATCATCGACCGCTGCATGACCGCGATGATTTCCGAGTCGATCCGCGTACTCGACGAAGGCATCGCGCCGCGGCCGATCGACATCGATGCGGTCAAGCTCTTTGGCTACGGGTTTCCGCGCCACTTGGGCGGGCCGATGAACCTGGCCGACCGCATCGGCGCGCCCGAGTTGCTGCGCCGGATCGAGTCCTATGCTCAGGAGGACCGCCACTTCTGGCAGGTGCCGGACCGCCTGCGGCAAATGGCGGCCATGGGCGAGACCTTCGCCGCACTGAACGAGGGCTGAGCCGATGGATTTGCGCTATTCCGAGGCCGAGATTGCCTTTCGCCAGGAGGTTCGCGACTTCCTCGCATCCGAATTGCCGCGCGACATCTCTGACAAGGTGGCGCAGGGCCGGAGCCTCGCCAAGCAGGATTACGAGCGCTGGCATGCCATTTTGAACCGCCGCGGCTGGCTCGCCGCGACCTGGCCCGAGGCGCATGGCGGCACCGGCTGGGCGGTGACCGAGCGGCATATCTTCAGCGAGGAATGCGCCTTGGCTTCGGCGCCGCGGCTGGTCAGCTTCGGGCTGGTGATGCTGGGGCCGGTGCTGATCGAATTCGGCACCGAGGCGCAGAAGGCGCATTATCTGCCGCGCATCCTCGACGGCAGCGACTGGTGGTGCCAGGGCTATTCCGAGCCCGGCGCGGGATCGGACCTCGCTAGCCTAAAGACCCGCGCCGTGCGGGACGGCGATCATTACGTGGTCAACGGTCAGAAGACCTGGACCACCCTGGGCCAGCACGCCGACTGGATTTTCTGCCTCGTGCGCACCGCGACCAAGGGCAAGCCGCAGGCGGGTATCAGCTTCCTTCTGATCGACCTGAAAACGCCGGGTGTCAAGATGCGCCCGATCCGGCTGATCGACGGTGGCCGAGAGGTCAACGAGGTCTTCCTGACCGACGTGCGCGTGCCGACAGGCAATCTCGTCGGGGCCGAGAACGAAGGCTGGACCATCGCGAAATACCTGCTGTCGCACGAGCGGACGAATATCGCCGGTGTCGGGTTTTCGACCAAGGATCTCGAGCGGTTCTATCGCCTGGCCGCGACCATCCAGCGCGACGGCCAGAGCGTGCTGGACAATCCGCTGATGGCGCAGCGCGCCGTGGAGCTCGAGGCCGATCTTGAGGCGATGCGCGTCACCAACCTGCGCCTTCTGGCCAAGGCCGCCGTGGGGGGCGCCGGCGACTACCGAAGTTCGCTTCTCAAGATCAAGGGCACGCAGATCAGGCAGGAGCTGCAATCGCTCTACCGCGCGGCGCTGGGGCCAATGGCCGCGCCCAACGCCGATGACCTGTCGGACGCGGATCTGGCCGTCCCGGTCGAGGCCGCCCGCGCCGCGCCGGTCTATTTCAACCACCGCAAGCTGTCGATCTACGGCGGCTCGAACGAAATCCAGCGCAACATCGTCGCCAAAGAGCTGTTTCGGGAGTGAGCCATGCAATTTGACCTGAGTGAAGACCGCCGGATGCTCGCCGACATGCTGCGCCGCCTGTTAGCGCAAGACGCGGGGCTGGAGCGGCGCAATGCGGCGGCGTATGTTGCGCCGTATCACGCGCCGGGCGACTGGCAGACCCTGGCTGAGCTTGGGGTGCTGGGGGCGTTTCTGCCGGTGGCCCAGGGCGGCTTTGGCGGCACCGCCGGCGATATCGCCGTGGTGTTCGAGGAGGTCGGGCGCGGGTTATGTCCCGAGCCGTTGCTCGGCGCGCTTCTGTCGCTGCCGCTCTTGGCGCGGTTCGGGCAGGACGATCTGGTCCGGCAGATCATCGCCGGAGAGGCGCGCTCGGCGCTTGCCTTTGCCGAGCCCGGGCTGACCTGCGATCTGTCAGTGACCGAGACGCGCGCTGAAGTGGCGGGCGACCAATGGCGGCTGACCGGGCGCAAATGCGCAATCTACGGAGCGCCGGGCGTGCGGTTGCTGTTGGTCACCGCCAGGACTGCGAAGGGTCTTGGCCTCTTTCTCATCAAAGATCCCAAGATGATCGAGGCGGGCATGGTCGACGGCGCCGGTATCGCCGACCTGATCCTGCAGGCCACCCCGGCGGTCTGCCTGTGCGACGACGCCGGTCCCACGGTCGAAGGCGCGCTGGACCTCGGTCGTATCGCGCTCTGTGCCGAGGCAGTGGGGGCGATGGATCGGTTGGTCGAAATGACCGTCGATTACATGAAACAGCGCCGCCAGTTCGGCAAACCGGTGGCCGCCTTTCAGGCGCTGCGGCACCGGGCGTCAGACATGGTGATGGAACTGGAGCAGGCGCGGTCGATCGTAATCCGCGCGGTGGCCAGCCATGGCACCGCAGAACAGGCGCGCTGCGTCGCCATGGCCAAGAACCTGATCGGTCGGATCGCTCCGAAGATCAGCGAAGACGCGATCCAGCTGCACGGCGGCATCGGCTTGACCTGGGAATATCCCGGCGCGCATTACGCCAAGCGGCTGGTGATGATCGACCATCAACTGGGCGATCGGTATGACCAAGCGCTCCGGCTGATCGCGATGCGGCGGGCGGGTGAGCTGACCGAGGCCGATGAGGCGCTGGTTGAAAGAGAGGTCGTCGATGCCTGACGCCGCTCCCATCGGCCGCATCCTGAGCGAGACCCGCGGCGCTACCCGCATCCTGACGCTGGACACGCCCAGCAAGCGCAATGCGCTGGTTGCGGGGCTCTATCCGCAGATCATGGCGCAGTTGGCCGAGGCGGAGGGTGATCCGGCCACCGCCAATGTCATACTCACCGGAGCGGGCGGGTTCTTCAGCGCGGGCGGCGATCTCTCGGCGCTGGCGGGGCGGGCGGCGCTGTCTTTGCCCGAGCGCGAGGCGATCATCGAGAGCCTGCACGAGATGATCCGCCAGCTGCGCGACCTGTCGAAACCGGTGATTGCCGCGGTCGAAGGCGGGGCTGCTGGCGTCGGCGCCTCGCTGATCTTTGCCGCCGACATGATCGTCGCCGCCGAGGACAGTTTCATCTCGATGGCCTATGTTCGGGCCGGTCTGGTAACCGATGGCGGCGCGAGCGGGTATCTCGCTCAGGTGCTACCACCGCAACTGGCCAAGGAGATTGCGCTGCTGGGTGACCGTATCCCGGCGCCTCGGCTGGCCGAATTGGGAGTGGTCAACCGGCTCTGCGCCAGCGGCGAAGCTCTGGACGAGGCCTTGGCGCTGACCACACGCCTCGCCGATGGCGCGCGGTCGGCACAGGCAACGATCCTCGAACTGATCGACGCACCTGACAAGCCGGCCTTCAACACCAATCTCTACCGCGAGCGCCGCGCCATGGCCCGCGCGCTGGGTGGGGCCGAGGCCGCCGAGGGCATTCGCGCCTTTCACGACAAGCGCGCGGCGGTCTTTCCGGCTCCGGCCCCCCCGGCAGCGCAAGAGGACCCCGGATTTGACACCGCCATCACACGGCTCTTCGGCACCCGGTTGCCGATCGTGGCCGGCGGGCTGATGTGGCTGTCTGATGCCACCTATGTTGCGGCGGCGGCCCATGCCGGGATCATCGGCTTTCTCACCGCGGCCAGTTTTCCTGAACCGGAGGCGCTGCGAGCCGAAATTCGACGCTGCCGGGCGCTTTGTGGTGCGCGACCCTTCGGGGTGAACATCTCGATGCTGCCCAAGCTGATCGCCGAGGACCGGACTCGTGCGGTATTCGAACTGGTGGCCGAGGAGGGCGTGCGCTTCATCGAGACCTCTGGCCGCAGCCCGGAGCCCTATCTCAACATTACCCGCGCCGCCGGCATCAAGGTGCTGCACAAGAGCGCCAGTCTGCGCCATGCCTGCAAGGCCGAGGCCATTGGCGTCGACGCGGTCAGCATCGTTGGCGCCGAATGCGGTGGCCATCCCGGCACCGAGATGATCGGCAGTCTTGTGATCGCCGGGCTGGCGCCGGGACGGCTCTCGATCCCGTGGCTGATCGGCGGCGGGATCGGCACCGGGGCGCAGCTGGCCGGCATCCTTGCCATGGGCGGGGCGGGGGCGGTCGTCGGCACGCGGTTCCTGGTGGCCGACGAGATCTGGGCGCATGGCGACTACAAAGACCGGCTGGTCGCAGCGCTGGAGACGGACACGGCGCTCGGCATGCAGAGCCTGCGCAACACCGTGCGCGGCCTCGCCAACGAGACAATGGCCGAACTGGCGCGGGTCGAGACCGAGACGCCCGAAGTCACGATCCAGCAGCTGATGCCGCTGGTCAGCGGCCAGCACAGCCGCCGCGCCTATGAGACCGGCGACAGCAGCAGGGGCGTGCTCTCGGCCGGTCAGAGCCTTGGCATGACGGATCGCCGGGCGCCGCTGGCAGAGCTTGTGGCGCAGATGGAAGCCGAGCTGCGCGCCGCCGCGCGCGCGAGCCTGCACCTGTTCGAGCAGGCGTGACACACCGTCCTGCGTCCCCTGAGGGACGCGAGGAGATATCGCCGAATGGCGGCCCGGCAGAGCGGCGGTCATGGGGCCGCTGGCTTGCCGGGGACGTCATTCTCAACCGCAGATCCAAGCGTGAAAGCAGGCCAGACATGCCAGATTATCCAGAGCTCAAACTCTTCATCAACGGCGCATGGCGCGCGACGTCAGAGACCGAGCCGGTGCTTAACCCTTTCGATGGCTCGGTGATCGGCGGGACGCCGGTTGCCAACACCTCGGACCTCGACGATGCGCTCAACGCGGCCGAGCGCGGCTTCAAGGTCTGGAGTCGTACGCCCGCCGGCGAACGCGCCGCCATCCTGATGCGCGCCGCCGCGATCATCCGCGAGCGCGCCGACGAGATCGCGTATTGCAACACGCTCGACATGGGCAAGCCGCTGGGCGACAGCCGCGCCGAGGTGATGCGCTGCGGCAAGATCCTCGAATGGGACGCGGCGGAATCGCTGCGGATGTATGGCCGGGTCATCGAGGGCCCCGCCGGCTATCGCAACACCGTCTTTCGCCAGCCAATCGGCCCGGTCGCGGCGTTTTCGACCTGGAACTTCCCGGTCAGCACCGCCATGCGCAAGATCGCCTCGGCGCTGGCCGCCGGTTGCGCGCTGATCCTCAAGGCGCCGGAAGACACGCCTTCGGGCGCCTTTCACGTGACCCGGGTGTTCCGGGAAGCGGGGCTGCCCGACGGTGTGCTCAACCTGGTCTACGGCGTGCCGGACCAGATCTCCTCCTACCTGATCCCGCAGGACAGGATCCGGCTGGTGACCTTCACCGGCTCGACCGCCATCGGCCATCACCTCAACAAGATGGCGGCGGATCACATGAAACCGGTGTTGATGGAGCTGGGCGGCCACGCGCCGGTGATCGTCTGCGATGACGTCGACCCGGCGCAGGTGGCGACGCTGGGCGCGGCGCGCAAGTACCGCAATTCCGGCCAGGTCTGCACCTCGCCGACGCGGTTCTACGTGTCGGAGGGTCAGGTCGAAGCATTTACCGAAGCCTTCCTGACCAAGGCGAGATCCGTCGTCGTCGGCAACGGCCTCGACCCCGCGACGGAGATGGGGCCGCTGGTGCATGAGCGGCGCGTGACAGCGATGTCGGCGCTGGTGACGGACGCGGTCGATCAGGGAGCCGAGCTGCTGCTGGGCGGCAAGCGCAGAGGCAACACCGGGTTCTACTTCGAACCGACGGTGCTGGCCAATGTGCCCGACAGCGCGCGGATCATGCAGGATGAGCCCTTCGGCCCGATCGCGATCCTCAATACGATGTCCTCGCTCGACGATGGCATCGCCAAGGCCAACCGGCTGCCCTTTGGCCTGGCGGCCTACGGGTTCACCAATTCGGCGGCGAATATCGACCAGATGGTGCGTGAGGTCGAGGCGGGGCAGTTGTCGCTGAATACCTTTGACACCTCCTTGCCGGAGACGCCATTCGGCGGCGTGAAATCCAGCGGTTTCGGGCGCGAAGGCGGGGCGGAAGGGCTGAACCACTACACGGTGGTCAAGAACGTCGGCCATAAATCCGTGATCGGATGATGCCACACTCCGTCGGCTGCAGGGGTCGGTAAGGCGTGACCTTCCGCTATCCATGACCAAGAAAAAAAGCGGCACCGACCATGGGTTGATGCCGCTCTTTGCACGAAAGGGCCCGCGCCCTGCCTTATTGCACGATCAGCTCGGCAACCGCGCTGTCAACGTGCAGCTTTGCGCCGGTCACCCGTTGCAACTCATCAAACGACAAGGTCGCCAGCTTTTCCCGCAACACGAAATGTCCGTCTTCGATGTCGATCACCGCCAGCGAGGTGTAGACCCGCGTGACGCAGGCGACACCGGTCAGCGGCATGGTGCAGGCCTCCACCAGCTTGGGCGCGCCGGTGCGGGTCACATGGTCGGTCACCACCGCCACGCGCCGGGCGCTCTGCACCAGGTCCATGGCGCCACCCACTGCCGGCACCGCGCCGGAGCCGGTCGACCAATTCGCCAGATCGCCTGTCTGCGCCACCTGGAAGGCCCCCAGAACCGCTAGGTCCAGATGCCCGCCGCGCACCATGGCAAAGCTGGTGGCGTGGTCGAAGAAGGCCGCCCCGGGTTTCAGGGTGATGGCTTTCTTGCCGGCGTTGATCAGGTCCCAGTCCTCGGAGCCTTCCTCGGGTGCCTGCCCAAAGCCCAGCACGCCGTTTTCGGTGTGAAAGATCACGTCGCGACCGGGTACCTGAAAGCGGGCAATCTTTTCCGGGAAGCCGATGCCCAGGTTCACATAGGCCCCGTCCTCGATATCCTGCGCGGCGCGCCAGGCGATCTGGTCGTTGGTCAGCTTGATCTGGTCGAGCAGGGGGCTCATGCGGCGTCCTCCGGGTAGCAGCTTCGGCTGCGGATCAACAGTTCTTCCTGTTGCGGCTCTGCGACCTCGACCAGGGTGTCTACGAAGATGCCGGGCGTGACCACATGCTCGGGGTCGATGCCGCCCAGCGGCAGGATGCGCGACACCTGGGCAATCGTGTGGGTCGCCGCCATCGCCATGAGCGGGCCGAAGTTGCGCGCGGTCATGCGGTAGGTGAGGTTGCCCACGGTGTCCGCGCTGTCGGCCTTGATCAGCGCGAAATCCGCCTTGAGCCATCGTTCCTGCACGTACTGCCGGCCGTCAAACTCGGCCACCGGCTTGCTCTTGGCGAGATCCGTGCCAAAGGCCGTGGGGGTGTAGAAGGCCGGAATGCCCGCGCCGCCGGCGCGGATGCGTTCAGCCAGGGTGCCCTGCGGCACCAGTTCCAGCTCGATCTTGCCGGCGAGGTAGAGGTCGTGAAAGACCTTGGGATCGGACGACCGTGGGAAGGTGCAGATCATCTTCGCTACGATGCCCTGCTCGATCAGCGCCGCGATGCCGACGTGGCCGGTGCCGGCGTTGTTGTTCACCACGGTCAGACCGCGCGGCCTCTGATCGATCAGCGCGTGGATCAGCTCAACTGGCGAGCCGGCGCCGCCGAAGCCGCCGATCATCACCGTCGCACCGTCGTGAATGCCGGCCACGGCCGCCGCGATATCGCTTGCTCTCTTGTCCAATGTGATTTCCTCCCGAGGTCCACTTGCGGATCTGCTAGGGGCGGGGACGGCGCGTCGGCAAGGAGAATGTTCATATATTGATATTTGTTCACATCCTGAATACGATTAGTCGCATGTTGAACAAGACCGATACAATTGCCTCCTTCGCCAAGGGGCTGAGCGTGATCGAGAGCTTCAGTGCCGAGCGTCCGAGGATGGCGATCAAAGACGTGGCCGAGGTCACCGGTCTCGACCGGTCGACGGCGCGGCGCTGCCTGCTGACGCTGACGTCGCTGGGCTATGCCGAGTTTGACGGCAAGTATTTCACCCTCACGGCCAAGATCATGCGGCTGGGGATGGATGCGCTCTCCACGCTGCCTCTGCCCCGAACGGTGCAGCCCTGGCTCGAGCAATTGTCGGAGCAGCTGGGTCAGGCCTGTTCGGTCACTATTCTCGACGGCACCGAGGTTGTCTTTGTCGCCCGCGCCGCGAAGCGCCGGATCATGTCTGTGGGGCTGATGGTGGGCTCGCGCCTTCCGGTGCATTGCGCGGCGATGGGTAGGGTCATGCTGGCTGCGCTGCCTGAGGCGCAGGCGCTGGCGATCCTCGAGGCCTCTGACCTCTCGCCACGCACGCCCAAGGCGCTGACCCGGACCGAGGACATCATGGCGCGGATCGCCGAGGCGCGGGCCAACGGCTATTGCTTTGTCGATCAGGAAACCGAGATCGGCCTGCGGTCGCTGGCGGTGCCAATTCTGAACAAGCACGGCCAGACGGTTGCCGCGGTGAACACCGGGATGATCGCCACAGAAGAAGACCCGCAGGCAATCATCAGCCGCTGCCTGCCGTCGCTTCTGGCAATGCAGAGTTCGCTCAAGCGCGTCCTGCCCTGATTTTTCGGACCGCCCTGCCAGCCTTTCATATATAACTTTTCGTGCGGATTTCCGCGCGTGAATTCATTTTGCATAATGTCAGCTAAAGGCAATCATCCGGCAACAGTCTAACATCGATCAGGAGGAATCGAATGAAACTTGCGCCGTCGCTCAAGGCAACCGCTCTCACTCTGGCCCTGTCTCCCGCACTTGTCGCCGGGGCCGCCTCCGCCAAGACATTGAATGCCGCGATCGGCATGGGGCCGAAAAACTCCTCTGTCGCGGCCTATAATTCCTTTGCTGCCTATGTCGCCGAGCACACCGATATCGACATCAAGGTTTTTCCGATGTCGCTGCTCAGCATGAAGGAAACACCGCAGGGCATCCGCGACGGTCTGGCCGATCTCGGCTTCGTGGTGCCGGTGTATTTTCCGGCCCAATACAAGGAGAGCAACCTCGTCGCCAACCTCTCCATGCTGGCGACTTCCGGCGTCAAGGTGCCCAGCCCCGGCGCGGCCCTGTCGGGCGCGATGACCGAATATCTCTTCAACTGCACCGAATGCCTGGCGGAATATCAAAACCAGGGCCAGGTCTATCTCGGCAGCGTGTCGAGCCATGGGTACGACGCGCTCTGCACCAAGTCGATCCGTACGCTCGACGATCTGAAAGGTGCCAAGATGCGCTCGCCCGGGGGCAATTATTCCCGCTGGGCCGAGAGCATGGGCGCCGTTGCCGTCTCGATGCCCGCGGGCGACACCTATGAGGCGATGAGCCAGGGCGTCATCGACTGCCACATGGGCTCGGTCAGCGACCTGACCAACAATTCACTGGTCGATGTCACCAAATACGTGACCTTCGGCGTGCCCGGCGGCGCCTTTGCCGGGGTGGCCACCAGCAATTTCAACACCGGCGTCTGGCGCGACCTGACCGAGGCCGAACGCGCGGTCATCCTGCGTGGCGCGGCGCGGATGCAGGCCGAGATGACGCTGGGCTATTACGACCTGGCCCAGAAGGACGCCACCGGCGCGCCTGCGGCCGGGGTCGAGATCGTCGATGCCGACGCCGAGCTCGTCGCCGCCACGGATGCCTTTGTTCAGAAGGACCTGCCGGTGATCGCCGCGCAATTCGAGAGCGACTACGGCGTCGAGAACGTCGAGGCCAAGATCGGCGAGATGGTGCGCCTGGTCGAGAAGTGGAAAGGCCTGACGAAGGACCTCCCGGGCGACGTGGCCGGGCTGGAGCAGGTCTATTGGGACGAAGTCTTTTCGAAACTTGATCCCAGTACTTACGGGATATATTGAGCCATTGGCTCGTGGGCCGCGCATGTTGGGCAAGCCAGTGGCCTGCCCCCCTCGAGTGGTCCGATTTAATTGTTAGTGCGTGGTTGGCCTGAGCTGCTCCCCAACCTTGGACCGCCGGAAGCTGGAACTTTCCGGCACAATCCCGCGACAGTTCCAATGCAGACACGCCGAACCCGCAATAGGATACACAAGCGAGAATAAGAGTGTAGGCTCATAGGCAATTCTCTTGGCGTCACATCTCGCGAGAGGTCGGGAACTCATCAATTTCCAGACCCATACCGACATGCAATTTCCTCGATCCGTTGGGCGACGCGTTCCGAGAACTCCAATGTGATCTTGGATGTCGGCCGATCCAGCGGGCGCAGCAGATAGACCGTCTGCCAGACTTCGGGCACGAACCTGACGATGTCCAGCTGGTCCCGGTACCGATGTGCGGTGATTGCATCGATCAGCCCGACCCCGAGACCCCGGCGGACAAAGCCGCAGACGGATTCAAATGTCTGCGTCTCCACAGCTGTGCCGGGGTAGGCCACACCGGCCTGATCGAACCGCTCTGAGAACTGGATGGCGCTTGGGTGTGTGGCGCTGACGCAGATCAGGGTCTCGGCGGTCAGATCTTTGGGCGTGACCGTCAAAGTGCCGGGCGGTGCCTTCCCTCGGGGATAGGCAATCATGCAGGGGATCGCGAATTCCCGCACATCGAGGGTGTGGGCTTCGGCCGATCGCGTCGAGATCGCGAGATCGAAGTCGTGGGTTTGCAAAAGTCCGGTCATCATCTCGGATCGGCGCGCCTGCAGATGTACCCTCACCGAGGGCCGGTCGGACAGGAAGTCGCTGAGCGCTTCGGGCAGGAAGTCGATGGCGATGTCGGGGTAGGAGACGATGACCAGGTCGCCCCTGAGGTTGTCGCGGATTTGGCGCGCGCGGTGTTCGGTCAACTCGACGCTTTCAAGCGTGCGTTGCACGTCCGGCATCAGGAATTTCGCCTCGGGCGTGGCGACCAGGCGCCCCTTGACGCGGTCGAAGAGCTTGAACCCCAGCGCGTGCTCGAGGTTCGCGATCAGGCTGCTGGCCGAGGGCTGGGCGATGCCCAGGTTTTGCGCAGCCTGCGTCATGTTTCCGCTCATCATCACGGCACGCAAGCACTCAAGTTGCCGAATATTGATCACATCCAAGATCCATAGTTTTTGCCTATGACTGGCGTAAAATATAGTATTATCTTCTATGAACGGCTCTGTCTACGCTCTCTGCAAGCAGTCGAATCTGCGACCAGCAAGACGCGTAACAAGGACTGGGAATACCATGACAGGAGTGTCGGAACTTACCAAAAGCGGCAGCTATGCCCTGGCCCCTGAACTGGTGCTGACGCCGGAGGGTGCCCGGACAGATACGGTGGTGCAGGTCGTCGACGGTGAAATCTCGTACGTTGGTTCGCGCGATGGTATCGACGCTGGAACGTCCGTGGTCGACTTGCCCGACCGGGCCATCGTTCCGGGCTTCATCGACGCGCACACCCATCTGGGACAGGCCTTCGGCAAGGCGATCACCGGCGGTGAGCCGGCGCAGATCTGGCGTCGCATCTGGGCGCCGATGGAATCCAGCTATGACGCCGAGACGGTTTATGTTTCGGCAAAGTGGATGTTCCTCGAGGCCCTGCGAGGCGGATTTACCGGTATCGTCAACTTCGCGGTGATGAACGGTGAGAAAGCCTCGGCGCTGCATCAGGCGGCGGCGGATGTGGGTATCCGGCTGGTGTCGTCCACCGGAGCTGCGCTGCCCGTGGATGAGGCGCAGCAGCCGTCGTCCTGCCAGATCGCCGAGAGCATCGACGGCGCCCTGAAACGCGCCGAAGCGCATATCTCGGCCTGCAAGGACCAGCCGCTGATCACGCCGTCGCTTTGCGTCCCCGCAGTGCAAAGCGCGCCGGGCGAGATGATCCGCGCACTGTCGGAATTTGCCGCAGAGAAGGGCGCGCTCTTCCAAATCCACACCAACGAACACCACGTCGAGGTGCATTGGAGCGTTTGCACTCACGGCAAGCGCCCGCTGGAGTACTTCGCCGAGCACGGCGCGGTGGGTCCGCATACGCTGCACCATCACTGCACGCTGGTCACCGACCGCGAGATCGAAATCCTGCGCGAAACCGGCTCTGCCGTCAGTTACAACCCGCTTGCCAGCGCCTGGAAAGGCGATCGGGTGGCGCCGGCTTTGGCCTTCGCTTCTCGTGGCGTGCGCTTCGGGATCGGCACCGACAGCACCCGCTCGGACGCTCTGCGTTTGCTTGAATCGGCCGAGACCGCACAGCGCCTGTCGCAAGGCATGCAGAATGCCGACTTCTCCTGCGGTGCGGCCTGGACCTGGATCGACGCCGCGACGCGCGGCAGCGCAGATGCGGCCGGCCTCGGCGGGGTCACAGGGCAGATCGCCCAGGGACATCGTGCCGATTTCCTGGTGCTTGATCGGCGCCAGCCCGAGGTCAGCCCGTCATGGGATTTCGAATGGGAATTGGTCCGGCTCTACAACCGCGACCAGATCGAGGCGGTGGTCATCGATGGCCGCTGCGTGATGGCACACTCCCGGCCTGTAGGCTGGGATGCCGAGGACTTTCTGAAAACCAACCGGACACGCGCGCAGGAGGCGGTCAGCGCCGCGCCGATCATCCGGTGTCATGGCCGTTCGGCCGATTTCCGGAACAGATGAAAGGGCATCGCGATGGAAACGCATCTCAAGAAATACGGCCAGCTCGCCGTCTCGCTCTCGGGCGTGATCGCGATATGGTGGATCGTCTCGGGCTTCGGGCTCGTCAACCAGAACCTCTTTCCCACGCCACCACAGGTGCTGGCCGCCGCGGTCGAGCTCTACAAGGACGGGGTGCTGATTTCGGACCTGCAGATTTCGCTCAAGCGCGCTGCCATCGGGTTCACCATCGGATCGACGCTGGGCGTGCTGATCGGGCTGCTCACCGCACGGGTCTTTGCGTTTTCCGTAGCGCTTGAGCCCTTCCTGACGCTGCTCCGGCCCATTCCCGCCATCGCTCTGGTACCGATTGCAATCGTCTGGTTCGGCATCGGCGAGGGATCGAAATACTTCGTGATCTCGTACACCGTGTTCCTTGCCGTCTGGCTGAATACCCACGCCGGGGCGTCCACGGTGGCAGGCACCTATATCCGCGCCGCAAGGTCGCTGGGCGCCAACCGCTTCCGCGAATTCTTCGAGGTTGTCGTCCCCGCCGCCGCGCCGCATATCGTCGTGGGTCTCCGCCTCGGTGCCGCGCTGGCCTTCCTCAGCCTCGTCGCCGCCGAACTCAGCGGCGCCTCGTCGGGCATAGGCTTCCGCCTGCAGGACGCCCGCCAGTTCATTCAAACCGACCGCATGTTCGTGGGGCTCATCGAGCTCGGCATCCTGGGCGCCCTTCTCGACTCGGTCTTTGTCCTCATCAGCCGTCGGCTGGTCCATTGGGAGAGCGCATGATGCAGAATGCAGCACTGAAAATCGTCGAGGAAGATCAACCCATGTCCAGCACCGAGATCGGCAGGATTGACGTCGAAGGTGCCGCCGTCACCTTCAAGGGACCGAAGGGCAAGAAGATCGAGGCCCTTGCTCCGACCGACCTCGTGATCGAACCCGGTTCCTTCATCTCGCTGATCGGCCCCTCGGGCTGCGGCAAGTCCACGCTCCTGAACGCGGTCGGTGGCTTCGTGCCGCTCTCGGAAGGCGTCATCAAGCTGGACGGCGAGCCGGTGAAAGGCATCAATCCCGACGTTGGCGTGGTGTTTCAGCAATACGCGCTGTTCCCGTGGTTCACCGCGCTCGGCAACGTCATGTTCGCGCTGAAACGCTTTCCGTATTCCAAGCAGGAGCGCAAGGATCGTGCGATGGCCGCCCTGAAGGAGGTCGGGCTGGAGGGCCGCGAGAACAATTACCCCGGCCAGCTTTCGGGCGGCATGCGCCAGCGGGTGGCGCTGGCGCGGACCTTCGTGACCTCGCCCAAGGTGCTCTTGATGGATGAACCCTTCGGCGCGCTTGATGCGCAGACGCGGGTGGTGATGCACGAAATCCTGCTCCGCGTGTGGGAGGCCCACAAGGCCACCGTCATCTTCGTCACCCACGACGTCGACGAGGCGCTGATCTTGTCCGACCGAGCCCACATCATGAGCGCCGGCCCCGGGCGCATCATCGAGACCATGGAGATCACCGACGAACGCCCTCGGCGCGCGCACCAGGTGACCGAGAGCTTCCTCAAGAACCGCAACCACATCATCGGTCTGCTGCGCCAGCCTGGCGCGGACGACCACTGAAAGAACAAGACCAACAGGAGGTAGAAATGCACCACTCACTCAAGACCACCGTCCTTGCCGGCAGCCTCGCGGTCCTCGCGACCGGCGCCGCCGCGCAGGACACCGAGATCACCTTCGGCGGCGGCGCCTATCTCGACATTCCGCAGCTGTCGGTCGCGATGGACCATGACCTTTTCGCCAAGCACGGGCTCGAGGTGAACGTGATCCCGTTCCAGTCCGGCCGCTCCGCCTTCGAGGCGCTGCTTGGCGGCCAGCTCGATGTTGCCGTCATGGCCGAGGTCCCCGCCGTCATCGGCGCCATGCGGGAACAGGACTTCAAGGTCATCGCCGGCCTCTCGCAATACCAGGCCACGCGCATCATCCACACCGGTGACGCAAGCATCGACAGCGTCGCCGCTCTGGATGGTAAGCCGATCGGCGTGACCGCCGGTACCAACGTTCATTTCTGGCTCGAGAACGAGATCGCGGATGCCGGCATCGAGGCCGAGATTGTCTCGGTTGGCCCCACCGACATCGTCCCGGCGCTGGCCCGCGGCGACATCTTCGCCGGCGCCATGTTCCCCTCGTTCTACGGCGGCGCAAAGAAGACGCTGGGCGACAAGTACCAGGAAATCCCGATCTCCAGCTACAACACCCACTTCATCCTCGTTGCCACGCAAAAGCTGATCGATGACAACCCCGAGGCAGTTACGTCGGTGCTGCAAGCCCTGATCGAGGCCGAAGGCGTTGTGGCGTCGGACCCCGTGGCCTCCCACGAGGCGGTCTCGCGCGTGTTGAGCGGCACGTTGAAACCCGCCGAGGTGGCAGAAGCCTCTGCGAACTATGCCTTCGCAGTCGGCCTGACCGATGCGCTCGTGGACCTGATGGTCGCGGAAGGCGAATGGATCAATGCCCGCGGGTCGATCAAGGGCGATGTGCCGACCCGCGCCTCGATCGGCGCCTATGTCGACGACAGCTTCCTGTCTGAGATCGACGCCGGGCGGGTTTCGCTGAACTGATCCCACCTTCACTCCCCGCCTGGCCGGATCATACCCGTGGTCCGGCCCTTTTCATGGAGTACGCCATGGACCCGGCGCTTCTGTCCTTGCTCAGCCTCGCGGTCTTCGGTGCTGCCATGCTGCAGGCGGCTACCGGGATCGGCTATGGCGTCATCGCCGGTCCGATCTTCCTCGTGGTGCTGAACGGCACGGAGGCCATCCAGATCAGCACGCTGCACAACCTCGCTATTGCGCTTGTCCTTGTTCCGCGGCTGCGCGGGGGCGTACAAAAACCGGTGCTTGGGTGGCTGACCGTTGGAAGCATCGCCGGGATCGCGGTGGGCCTTGGCCTGCAAGGCGCTGTGAGCGTCGTCGCGCTCAAGCTGGTCGCTGCCGCCATGGTGACCTTCGTCGCCTTCACGCTTGCTGCCGACATGCGCCGGGTGCGCGGCCAAGCGCCGGCGTCACCGCCGGCCGTCCCCGAGATCATCTCCGTCGGTACCCTGGCAGGGATCATGGGGGGCATGCTGGCCATGCCCGGGCCGCTGGCCGCAACCTGGATGTCGGTGCGCGCCTTCGACAAGGCGTCGGTTCGCGCCACGATCCTCGCCTTCTTCGTCTTCGCTTACGGGGCCAACGTGCTGAGCTATGCGCTCGTCTCGGGCTTCGCCCTGCCGACGCTGAAACTGGCGGCCTGGCTCGCGCCAGCGCTTGCTCTTGGAGTCGCCGCCGGCGCGGGCGTGTCCGCGCGACTGTCCGAAGCTCTGTTTCGCAAGGTTTTGCTGGGTGTGCTGACGGCGACCGTCGCCATGCTGCTTCTGAGCCTGTGGTGAGCCCACATAAATCCCGGATTTGTCGTGAATGATTTTTGGATAATCAAGAGCGTCTTCAGCGGTCTCTGATCGACGCCAACATCTCCTATCAAACCTCCGCAGGATGACCGTTGCGCCCGATCAGGTGAGTTCGTTCGTCAGAACGGACATGAAATCCTGAACCAGTGCGTGGGGATCGGGGGGGGTGAGCGATATAGAATCGGGACGTCCACTCCAGCCAGAGACCGAGGCCATCGCCACCGCATCTGGCAACCCGGCCAGTTCTGCCTTTTGCAGGTACGGACGCACCGCCATCGGATAAGTCGCAATCTCTTCGAGTGACAGCGATCCTGGCTCGCGGGCAAATAGCGCGTGGCTGCAGCCACAATAGAAGCCGGGTTCCACGACGCAGAACGGCGTGTAGAACATGTTCGGCTGGCGGTTCGGGAACTGGCAGATTACCCCGCTACGGGGTCAGCTTTCCACGCCTGTTCACATCAAAGCCAAATGGACCCTTCCCATCGAATGGCATGTTTTCGGTGTCGCGTTGACTCAAAAACGAGACAAGCCCCCCCACGGATCGCGCTGGAGTTTCCACCGGTTGGAGTGCTGCCAAGCCAAGGGTGTCGATCTCTGCGGCGGCAGGACCGACCAGTACTGGTTGACCCAAGACAACAAGCAAGTTATACGTATTAACAGTTATACGCATAACTGGAGATTCGGAATGTCCGGACGACGCCTCACACAGAAGGAAATCGCCAAACGTGCCGGCGTCAGTCAGGCCTCTGTTTCGATCGTGCTCAACGGGGCGGAGCGGGACAGGAAGCGGATTCCCGACGAGACCCGCAAGCGAATCCAGAAGGTCATTGACGAGACCGGTTATGTTGCCGACCCGATTGCCCGCCGAATGGCCAAGGGACGCAACAACATCCTTGGCGTCTTTACCTACGAGCCGGCCTTTCCCCGGGCGCAGGCGGATTTTTTTGCGCCGTTTCTCTTTGGCATCGAGGCGGCGGCCCAGGAGCAGGGCTATGATCTGCTGCTGATGACCTCGGCGGAACGCGACGCGAGCGGCGCCAAGCGCATCTTCGGTGAGCCGAACCGAATGCGGATCGCCGACGGTTGCCTGCTGCTGGGCCGCAAGTTCGACAGCCGCGATCTCGAACGACTGGTGCAGGGCGATTTTGATTACATGGCAATTGGTCGCCGCGATGATGCGGGCGGACCGGTAGATTACGTCGGGGCCGATTATGCCGAAGCCACCCGGACGCTGGTGGAGCGGGCAAGGGAGCTCGGCCATACGCACTTTGCCTATGTGGGACAGGACGGAGGGGCAGAATCCATCGCCGACCGCTGGGCGGGGTTCAACGCGGGACTGGCCGAAGGCGGCAGTCTGGCACTGCATATCCCCGAGGTAGGCCTGCCCGCAGATCAGCTTCTCACGGATGTGCGGGCCTCGGGCGCTAGTGTCGTCTTCTTCATCGAGCTGGCTGACGCCATCCCCTTCAAGCGCGCCGTCACGGCGGCCGGGTTAAGCGTGCCCGGCGACCTTGCGATCGTCGTTCTGGGTAGCCACGTGCGGCCTGACGACACCGGCACCCACTTTGCCACCTATGCCATCCCGCGAGAGGAGATGGCGCGCCGCGCGGCGACGGCGCTGATCGCCCGGCTCGAGGGGCGTGACTACGACAGGCAGTCGCTTCTGCGCTGCGACCTGATCGAGGGGGAGACCCTCGGACCCATCAAAGAAAAGAGTGTGACGTGAAAGAACTTAAGACCGATATCGCGATCATCGGCGCCGGCGTCGGTGGTGTTGCTGCCGCCTTGGGTGCCCTCAGATCCGGGCGAAGCGTGGTGATGACCGAACCCTGCGACTGGATCGGGGGCCAGCTGACAAGCCAGGCCGTGCCCTCCGACGAGCATTCCTGGATCGAGCAGTTTGGTGGCTCCCGCACATACCGCGAGCTCCGGACCGCGATCCGGCAGTTCTATCGCGATCACTATCCGCTGACCGAAGGCGCGCGCGCCTGGGGCGATCTGAACCCCGGCGCGGGCTGGGTCAGCCGGATGTGTGTCGAGCCGCGCGTGCCCGTCGCCGTCATGGAAGCCTGGCTCATGCCCTATATTGGCTCGGGTCGGCTGACGTTGCTGAAACCCTACCAGCCGGTCGCGGCCGAGATGGACGGAGACCGGGTGCGCGCGGTGACCGTGCAGCATGTGAATTCCGGCGCGCAGGTGCAGATCGAGGCGGCTTACGTGATCGACGCCACCGAGCTGGGCGATCTGCTGCCGCTCACGAATACCGAATATGTCACCGGCTTCGAGAGCCAGTCTGACACCGGCGAGCCCAGCGCGCCCGCCGAGGCGCAGCCTGACAACCAGCAGGCGGTCTCGATCTGTTTCGCGGTCGATCATGTCGACGGCAACCACGTCATCGACAAGCCCACGAACTACGACTACTGGCGCAAGGTGCAGCCGGAGTTCTGGGGCGGGCCGCTCATCGGCTTCAAGTCGCCCAATCCCCGCACGTTGGAAACCGCGACGCGCAGCTTTACCCCCAACCCCGGCGACAATTCGCTCGCGGTCGATGCCGACCAGCGCCGCAATCCGGGCGACGGCAACCTCTGGACCTTCCGCCGCATCGCCGCGCGCGACAATTTCGTCAAGGGCGCCTATGTCTCTGACGTCTGCCTCGTGAACTGGCCGATGATCGACTATTTCGAAGAGCCGATCATCGACTGCACAAAGGCGGAATACGACGCCCGCATCGCCCGCGCGGCCGAGCTTTCCTATTCCGTCTTCTACTGGCTCCAGACCGAGGCGCCGCGCGAGGATGGCGGCCAGGGCTTCCCCGGCTTGCGCCTGCGTGGCGACATTACCGGCACCGATCACGGCCTCGCCATGGCGCCCTATATCCGCGAGGCGCGGCGGATCAAGGCGGTCACAACCATCTTGGAACAGGACTTGTCCTTCGAGGTGCGCGGCAAGGCGGGAGCGGTGAACTATCGCGACAGCGTCGGCACCGGCATGTACCGGATCGACCTGCACCCCTCGACCGGCGGCGACAACTACATCGATGTGCCATCCTGCCCGTTTGAAATCCCGCTGGGGGCGATGCTGCCCAAGGAACGCTCGAACCTGCTGCCTGCGGGCAAGAACATCGGCACCACGCATATAACCAACGGCTGTTACCGGCTGCACCCGGTGGAATGGAACATCGGCGAGGTCGCGGGCCTTCTGGCGGCGCATTGCCTGAACGAGGGCACCGACCCGCATGCCGTACAGGGGAATGATCCGCAACTCGAAGCCTTTCAAGAGCTGCTGCGCCAGCAAGGCGTCGAGATGCGTTGGCCCGACGTGCGCGGCTACTGATCAACGAGACCAATATATCAGGGAGGAAATAACATGAACCGACTGACACCCCTTGCCGCTTTGGCAATGACAACAGCGCTGGCAGGCGCTGCTGGAGCGCAAGACCTGCGTATGACGATCTGGAGCGCGAACGAGGCGCATCTGGCCGTCTTTAACGAGATCGCCGACAGCTTCATCGCCGACCGCCCGGAGGTGAGCTTGACCTTTGAATCGCTGCCCTTCGCCAGCTACACCACCACGCTGACCACCCAGATCGCCGGCGGCAATCCGCCGGATCTGGCCTGGATCCTCGAACGCACCGCGGCGGACTTCGTGAACTCCGGCATCCTCGCGCCGCTGAACGAGGCCTTCACCAATACCGAGGGCTTCGACTACGGCGACATGATCGAGAAACCCACCGAGCTCTGGCGCGTGGACGGCGAATTGTATGCCGTGCCGTTCTCCACTTCTCCACTGGCGATCTTTGCCAATACCGACCTGATCGAAGCCGCAGGCGCGCGTACCCCGGCAGAGCTGATCGAGGCCGGTGAGTGGACCTGGGAAAACGCCATGGCCACCGCCGCCAAGGTGGCCGAGGGCGACAAGGACGGCATCATAGTCCGCGACTTCAACTACCAGACCTGGCAGAATCTCGCCGCGATCTGGCGCGGCTGGGACGCTTCGCCATGGAGTGAAGACGGCAACACTTGCACCTTTGCCGATGCCGAGATGGTCGCGGCCATGACCTTCATCCACGACGCCATCTTCGAACAGGGCGCCATCCCCGGCCCGGGCGAAAGCGTCGACTTCTTTGCCGGTGACGCCGGCATGAGCATTACCCAAATCTCGCGCGCCTCGCTGTTGCCGCAGGGCGACGACGCCTTTGCATGGGACCTTGTGCCGCTGCCCGCTGGGCCGGCCGGTGAATACTCGGTGATCGGTCAGGCTGCCATCGGTGTCTTTGAGGACAGCGAGAATTCTGACCTAGCGGTGGAATTCCTGGCCCATATGACCAATGCGGAAAACTCTGCCAAGCTGGCCCAGTTCTTTCCGCCGATCCGTGAAAGCTTGCTCAATGCCGAAACCCTGGGCAACACCAATCCGCTGCTGACGCCCGAAATGATCGAAAGCGTTGTTGTGCAGGGCATTGCCAAGGGCGGGGTGCTGCCGGTGCATGAGGGCTATTCGGAAATCCAGCAACTGGTGCGCGCAGAGCTTGATGCGCTCTGGCAGCCGGATGCGGATGTCGAAGAGGTGCTGGGCGCGGTCTGTCGCTCGATCCAGCCGCTGCTGTAAGGGATACCGATGACTGTCGTGGCCACCCATTCCGATCCACCCCGTCGCAAGCGCCTCTTCTGGACGATGGACCGCCGCGACAGTCTCGTCGGCTATCTCTTCATCGCGCCGCAGGTTCTGGGCATATGCATCTTTGTGCTGCTGCCGCTGGTGCTGGTGTTCTGGTATTCGCTGCATGAATGGAACGTGCTGGCGCGCACCTTCCGCTTTACCGGGACCGAGAACTACCAGCGCCTGCTCTCCGACCCCGGTCTCGTCAAGGTGCTCGGGGCGACCGCGATCTTCTCGGTCTTCCTTGTCATCCTCAACATGTCGCTGGCGCTATTGCTGGCGGTGCTGCTGAACCAGAAGCTGCGCGGCATCACCATCTTCCGCACGCTGTTTTTCTCGCCCGTCGTGGTGTCGCTGGTCGCCTGGACCATCGTCTGGAGCTTCCTGCTGCAGAACAACGGCGGGCTGAACGGCATTCTTCAGGTCTTTGGCATCGAGGGGCCGAACTGGCTGCGCAATCCGACCACGGCGATGATCTCGGTCGTGGTGGTGCAGGTGTTTAAGAACGTCGGGCTGAACATGATCCTGTTTCTCGCAGCTCTGCAGGGCGTGCCGAAAGAGCTTTATGAGGCCGCCCGCGTCGACGGCATCCCGGCCTTTGCCCAGTTCCGCCGTATCACCCTGCCGATGATCAGCCCGACGGTGCTTCTGACCTCGATCATCACCATCGTGGGCTCGCTGCAGGTCTTTGCCCAGATCGCCGTGTTGACCAAGGGCGGGCCCGGCATGTCGACCACGGTGCTGGTCTACTACCTCTATCAACAGGCCTTCGAGTTCCACAAATTCGGCTATGGCGCCACCCTGTCGATCCTGCTGTTCCTGATCGTCGCGGTGCTGACCTTCGTGCAATGGCAGATGCGGAAGAGGATCGTCTTCTATGAAAAGTAACCTCTCGCCCCGGATGAAGGTGGCGGTGTACGGGCTGATGTTGGTGTTGCTCATTCCCTTCGTCTTTCCGACCTGGTGGATGGTGACCTCTTCGGTCAAGCCGATCTCGGACATCTTCGCCTTTCCGCCGGAAATCATCCCTAGCCGCTTCGATTTCACCACCTATGCCCAGGCCTTCGAGCTGCAGCCCTTTGCCCGGCAATACTGGAATTCGGCCTATATCGCGGCCATCGTCACCTGCGGCACGCTGCTGTTCTCGGCAATGGCGGGCTATGCCTTTGCCCGAATCGACTTCCCCTTTGCCGATGCGCTTTTCATGGTGCTGTTGGTGGGGCTCTTGATCCCGTCCGAAGTGACCATCGTGCCGCTGTTTCAGCTGTTCCTCGGCTGGGACATGATCAACACCCATTGGCCGCTGATCCTTGTGCCGATCTTTGGCGCGCCTTCGGTCTTTGCCACCTTCGTCATGCGGCAGTTCTTCATCGCGCTCCCGAAGGAACTGGAAGAGGCCGCCCGCGTCGACGGGTTGGGACGGTTCAAGATCTTCTGGACCATCGCCCTGCCGCTGGCGAAACCCGCCCTCGGCGCGGTGGCGATCTTCACCTTCCTGCATTCCTGGAACCTCTATCTCGAACCCATCGTGTTCCTCTCATCCCCCGAGAAGTTCACGCTGCCGCAGGCGCTGACCCAATTTACCGACGCCTATGGTGGCGCGATGTGGAACATCCAGCTTGCGGCCGCAACGATGACCGCGATCCCGGTGCTCATCGTCTTTGTCATAGCCCAGCGCCAGTTCGTCGAAGGACTGGCCCATACCGGACTGAAAGGCTGATCGTCATGGCCCAGGTAACCTTCTCGGACGTGCAGAAATCCTATGGCGCGGTCAATGTGATCCACGGCGTCGAAATCGACATCGCCGACGGCGAGTTTGTTGTGCTGGTCGGTCCTTCCGGCTGTGGCAAATCCACCCTTTTGCGGATGCTGGCGGGTCTGGAGACCATCAGCGGCGGCGAGATAGTGATTGGCGATACCGTGGTCAACGATCTCGAACCCAAGCAGCGCGACATCGCCATGGTGTTCCAGAACTATGCGCTTTACCCGCACATGACCGTCGCCGACAACATGGGCTTCTCGCTGCATCATCGTGGCGCCAGCAAGTCCGAGATCAAGGAGCGGGTCGGTTGGGCTGCGGGCATTCTCGGACTTGATGCCTATCTCGAACGTCGCCCGGGCCAGTTGTCCGGCGGCCAGCGCCAGCGCGTCGCCATGGGCCGTGCCATCGTGCGTGACCCCAAGGTGTTTCTGTTCGACGAGCCGTTGTCCAACCTTGATGCCAAGCTGCGCGTCGTCATGCGCGGCGAGATCAAGGCGCTGCACCAGAAGCTGAAGACCACGACGATCTATGTCACTCACGACCAGGTCGAGGCGATGACCATGGCCGACAAAATCGTGGTGCTGAATGGCGGCAAAATCGAACAGATCGGCAGCCCGCTTGAGCTTTATGACAACCCGGTCAACCAGTTCGTCGCCGCCTTCATCGGCTCGCCCTCGATGAACTTCATCGAAGGTCGCGTGGACGGCGGCACCTTTGTCGCGGGTGACGCGCGGCTGCCCGCGCCCTCCGCCCTGCCGAACGGCAAACCGGTTGTCTATGGTGTCCGTCCCGAGCATTTCCGCCTCGACCCCGATGGCGGGGTCAAGGCCGAGGTCGTGGTGGTCGAGCCGATGGGCTCGGAAACGCAGGTGACGATGATCATCGCGGGCCAGAAGGTCTTTGGTGTCTTCCGCGAACGGATCTTGGCCCAGCCCGGCGAGGTGCTGCATCTGGGTGTGGATCAGGCGCACACGCATCTTTTTGATGCGGCCTCCGGGCTGCGGCTGGCGGCCTGAACCGCCCCCATGGCCCCTGCAAGACCCACGCTGCTTTTTGCCATGGACCCCGTGCTGACTGCGCGGGTGTTCACGCCCGAGGCGTCGGCCCGTCTGAATACGCTTTGCACAGTGCTGGACCCCAGGCCCCTGCACGGCTGGGACACGGCGCAGGCGGTCGCGTTGTTGCCAAGGGCCGAGGTCCTCGTCACTGGATGGGGCGCGCCGCCGCTCGGGCCGGAGGTTCTCGACCGGGCAAAGGCGCTGAAGCTGATCGCCCAATCCGCGGGTTCGGTCAAACGGCTGCTCACCGACCCCAGTCTCTTTGCGCGGGGCATCGCCGTGACCACCGCCGCCGACGCCAACGCGGTGCCGGTAGCCGAGTTCACTCTTGCCGCGGTCCTGCTCGCCAACAAGCAGGTGTTCCGCTTCCGAGAGCTTTACCGACAGGACCGCTCGCGCCGGTGGACCGACGCGCTGGCCGCCAGCCCCATCGGCAATTTCGGCCGGACGGTGGGGATTGTCGGCGCCTCGCGCATCGGGCGGCTGGTGGTCGAGAGACTCAGGAATTTCGACCTCGATGTGCTGATCCACGATCCCTTTCTCGGGCCGGACGATCCGGTGCTGGCCACCGCCCGGCAGGCCGATCTGACCGAGCTTCTGTCCCGCTCCGATGTCGTGTCGCTGCACGCGCCCTTGCTGGACGACACCCGTGGCATCATCGGCGCGCAGGAACTGGCGAAGATGGCCGATGGCGCAACCCTGATCAACACCGCGCGTGGCGCGCTGGTCGATCAGAACGCGCTGATTGCCGAACTGGCGACGGGCCGCCTGAGCGCCGTTCTCGACGTGACCTTCCCCGAGGTTCCCGACACGGCCTCGCCTCTCTATGATCTGCCCAACGTGTTTCTCACGCCGCATGCGGCAGGGGCGATGGGGCTCGAACAGGGGCGGCTTGGTAATCTGGTGGTGGGCGAAGTGGCACGCCACTGCGCGAACACGCCCCTGCGTCACGCCCTGACCGCCGAGGTCTATGCCCGCAGCGCCTGATGCCAAGGAGCCTGCCATGACGGATCACAAGCCCCGCCAAGGTGCCCAAAAGGTCGCTGACATGCCGAGCACCAGCGGCATGGACGTGACGGTGAGTGACGACGCCAACGCCCTCGTCGCGCCCGAGGTGGCACAGATGGCGCTGGTGGTGCCGGTCATCACCGGCGAAACCATGCCGCGTGAAAAGATCACGCCGTTGCTTGATGCGCTCCGGAACGGCACGGGCATGGCGGGTTATCACCACTGCATGTCCGCCACCTTTCGCGACCTGCCGCAGTTTCGCTACGCCGCTGGATGCACCTGAGTCGCCCAACCCGGCAACATCATGAGCTACCGGGTGCGCGTCACCCGGCCCGACGATCCGATCATGGCCGGGATCAAGGATTTCGATCCCCTGTCCGAGCAATTTTACATGCACTTCGATCCGGCGGTGGAGGTGCTGGCCGAGACGGCTTTCTCTGGCGAGCAACATCCCTGGCGGACAAGCATAACCATGCCAGTGACCTTCAAGACGCATTATGGTGCGGGGCGTATCTTTTTCACCGCGCTCGGCCACACCGCAGACGAGCTTGACCTCTCCAATGTCCGCCGGATGTTGCACCGCGGACTACTTTGGTCGGCCGGTATGCCCAGCGAAAGGCTGGGCACTGTGCTTTAGCGCTTCGTTCGCCGGAACTCTCGAATTCCCCAGCAACGCTGATGCCCCGCCCTATATCGGTTCCTCATCGATGGCGAATGTCTGCAGGATGATGATGCTCGGCTCACAAAAATTGAAGAGCGACTTGGATCCGTATCCTGGACGTACTTCGGGCAAGCGCAACACGTTGCGAATTAGGAGTATTATCACTAATTTCCGCCGGGAGGGAGTCTGCCTGCCCGGAACTTGAGTGCTCTATCGGCAGGGAGCGGGCTACGGGATGCTGCTGAAACGAGCACGAATTCACCGCTAAGGACACTCAGGTGACAGGATTGTGTCACCTGCGCCGAAAACCGCTGCATTGTGAGATCCAGCCCTTGCTGTCGGACGAACACTTCTCGGTCGATGGCACGCTGATCAGGGCGCGGACCTCGATGAAAAGCTTCCAACCGAAGGAACGCGCGCCGCCGTCGGATGATGACCCCGACAATCCACCTCCGCCATCGCCCGATGACATGCCTTCAAATTCCGACCTGCCTCAAACGCCCGAGTCCCCCGCGCTGTAGGAGCGATATTGGCCGTTTCTGAAAAAACCAAGGCCGACCAATACACAATGCTGACATCGCCGGCCCGCAGTCTGGGGGCTCTAATGCCGCACACCGTATTGTTCCCAGCAGGAGGCCGGATGCGAACTAGCCGAGATGCTGCTCAAGAGGAGCCGCGGCGCGGCATCCGGGGGCTGCCGGAAACTGGCAAAATCCACGCTACGCATTGACGGAAAGCCGCATGGGACACTCTAACCTCTGAGGATCTCGCGACGATGCTTTGCTCGATGCCGTGAGATGGCCTATTAAAGCCGTGCCCTCGGCAAAGGAGATTGAGGCTTGGACCGCGGCAACTTCGATCTTCGACTTCTCGGCTACTTCTTCCGTAACCGCCCGATTTGAACCGCCTGCTCGTATGTCCCGGTGAT
>NZ_JARAML010000034.1:0-48083 GCF_028807375.1 Marinovum sp. PR37
GGGCTCCGGTCGCGGTTGGATGAAAGTTCCGTGGCAGGTCAAAATGATAGGCTTCTCCCGGGCGATCTTTGTAAATACTTTGTGGGTTTTGAATGAAAACAGCATTTACCATGGCGGCAATAAAGACTGTGTTTCTTCGGTTAGGCAAGAGAAACTCGCGGACTGAGTTTGGAGTTCAAAAACCTCCAGCCTTCACCGTCTGTAGAGACGCGTTAGACAATCCATAGTTTGCCTAACGCATGCGTTCAATGGACGGTACAGCGGCTATTCCGCCGCCAGCGCATCCCCGGCCTTTTCCACCCGCACCGCCGAGAACTTGAACTCGGGGATCTTGCCGTAGGGATCGAGCGCCGGGTTGGTCAGGATATTCGCCGCCGCCTCGACATAGGCGAAGGGCAGGAACACCATGTCCGGCGCGATCGCCCGGTCGGCCCGCGCCATGACGGTGATCGCGCCGCGCTTGGTGGTCAGCCGCACCATGCCGCCGGGCTCCACCCCCAGCTTGCGCAGGGTCGCGGGATGCAGCGAGCAATTCGCCTCCGGCTCCACTGCGTCCAGCACGAGGCTGCGCCGGGTCATCGAACCGGTGTGCCAATGCTCGAGCTGCCGCCCGGTCGTCAGGATCATCGGATAGTCCGCATCGGGCACATCATCCGGCGCCACGATGCTGGCCGGGGTGAACTTGGCCCGGCCCTCGGCGCGCGGGAAGCCGTCGCCAAAGACCACGGGCTGGCCGGGATCGGTTTCGGACAGGGCCGGATACATCACGACATTCTCGGCCTCGAGCCGCTCCCAGGTGATATTGGCCAGCGAGTTCATGTTGAGCTTCATCTCGTCGAACACGTCGCGCGGGCTCTCGTAGTGCCAGTTCAACCCGCAACGTTTCGCCAGCGCGACAGTAATCTCCCAATCCTCGCGGGCCTCACCCGGCGGGGTGACGGCAGGGCGGCCCATCTGCACCTGGCGGTTGGTGTTGGTCACGGTGCCGGTCTTTTCGTAAAACGCCGAGGACGGCAGGATCACATCGGCGTAATTCGCCGTCTCGGTCAGGAAAATATCCTGCACCACCAGATGATCGAGCTTGGCCAGGGCATCGCGGGCATGTTCCACATCCGGGTCCGACATCGCCGGGTTTTCGCCGAGGATGTACATCGCCTTGATCTGGCCGTCGTGCACCGCGTCCATGATCTCGACCACGGTCAGCCCCTTCTGGCCGGAAATCTCGCCATCGCGCCAGACCTCGTGGAAGGCCGAGCGCACGCCGTCATCCTCGACGCTCTGGTAATCCGGCAGGAACATCGGGATCAGCCCTGCATCCGAGGCGCCCTGCACGTTGTTCTGGCCGCGCAGGGGGTGCAGCCCGGTGCCGGGACGGCCGATATGTCCGGTCATCAGCGCCAGCGAAATCAGGCAGCGCGAATTGTCGGTGCCGTGGATGTGCTGGCTGATGCCCATGCCCCAGAAGATCATTGCCGCCTTGGCCCTGGCAAAGGTCCGGGCCACGTCGCGCAGCACCTCGGCCTCGATGCCGCAGACCTCGGCCATCTTCTCGGGCGGGAAATTCGCCAGATGCGCCTTCTCGGCGTCCCAGTTCTCGGTGAAGGCCTCGATATACTGTCGGTCGTAGAGCTCTTCCTGGACGATCACATGCATGATCGCATTCAGCATCGAGACATCGGTGCCGGGGCGGAACTGCAAGCGATGGCTGGCGTGGCGTTTCAGCCCGACGCCACGTGGATCCATCACGATCAGCTTGCCGCCGCGTTTGGTGAACTGCTTGAAGAAGGTGGCGGCGACGGGGTGGTTCTCGACCGGGTTGGCGCCGATGACGATGGCGACATCGGCGTTCTCGATCTCGTTGAACGTGGCCGTCACCGCGCCGGAGCCGACGTTCTCCATCAGCGCCGCGACCGAGGAGGCATGGCAAAGCCGGGTGCAATGGTCGACATTGTTATGGCCGAACCCCTGGCGGATGAACTTCTGGAACAGATAGGCCTCTTCGTTGGTGCATTTGGCCGAGCCGAAGCCCGCCACCTCGCGGCCGCGGCCCTTGAGGCCGTTGGCCGCCGCGTCCAGAGCCTCATCCCAGGTCGCCTCGCGGAAATGCGACGCGAGATCGCCGGGGTCGACATTCAGCCCCTTCGCCGGTGCATCCTCGCGCCGGATCAGCGGCTTGGTCAGCCGGTGGGGATGGTGGATATAGTCGAAGCCGAAGCGGCCCTTGACGCAGAGCCGCCCTTCGTTGGCCGGGCCGTTCACCCCGTCAACGTATTTGACCTTGTTGTCCTTGACCTTGAGCGAGACCTGACAGCCGACGCCGCAGAACGGGCAGACCGAGCGCACCTCTTCGTCGAAATCCTTGCTGTCGCCGACCTGCGCTGCATCGACGACCGAGGCCTCGATCAATGCCCCGGTGGGGCAGGCCTGCACGCATTCGCCGCAGGCGACGCAGGTGCTTTCGCCCATCGGATCGTCGAAATCGAACACCGGATAGGCATCATGGCCGCGCCCGGCCATGCCGATCACGTCATTGACCTGCACTTCGCGGCAGGCGCGGACGCAAAGGTTGCACTGGATGCAGGCATCGAGGTTGACCCGCATCGCCACATGGCTGTCGTCGAGCAGCGGAATGCGCCCGGCCTCCAGCGTGGGCAGGCGGCTTTCGCGGACGCCGGCCTGGTCGGCCATGTCCCAGAGATGCGACGCGCTGTCATGCGCGACATCGCGTTCGGGCTGATCGGCGACCAGCATCTCGATCACCATCTTGCGGGCCGATTTGGCGCGGGCGCTGTCGGTGGTGACCTTCATGCCCTCGGAAGGTTCGCGGATGCAGGAGGCGACCAGCGTGCGCTCGCCCTCGACCTCGACCATGCAGGCGCGGCAATTGCCGTCGGGGCGATAGCCCGGCGCCGGCTTGTGGCACAGGTGCGGAATCACCAGCCCACGGCCATGGGCCACCTCCCAGATGGTTTCGCCGGGCTGCGCCTCGACCTCGCGGCCATCCAGCGTGAATCGGATCGTGTCGGACATGCGTATTCCTCCCGTGTCAGGGTGGAATACACCATGATCGCTGCCTGGGGTCAGGGTCAATCCCGACACCTGCACGGGAATATGCGGCGCCGAGGTTTCCGATAGCGGACGCCTGCCGCCTTTTGCCTCCGGCCGCACTTTCCACCCGCGCCAAGGCTCGGTAACTAGGGGAAAACCGCGAAAAGGCCCCGCATGACCCATATCACCCTCATTCGCCATGGACAGGCCAACACCCACGCCACCACGGCCGAGGATTACGACCGGCTCTCTGAGCTTGGCCAGCAGCAGGCGGCCTGGCTCGGCCAGTACCTGCACGAGACGCAGGCGCAGTTCGATCACGTCTGGGCCGGCGACATGTCGCGCCATCTGGCGACCGCGCGCGGCATGGGCCACGACGCGCCGCAGATCGACGCGCGGCTGAACGAGTTCGACTATTTCACCATCGCCCGGCTGGCCGAGCTGGAAAAGGACCTGCCGGCACCGCAAAGCCCCGAGGAGTTTGCCCGCAACATCCCGCAGCTGATGGAATTCTGGCGCGAGGATGCCTTTGCCGACGCGCCGGAGCGGTTTGCCGATTTCGAGGACCGGGCGCAGGGCGCGGTGGATGACATCCTGCGCGCCGGCGGCCGGTCACTGGTGATCACCTCGGGCGGGCTGATCTCGATGGTGCTGCGTCAGGTGCTGCGGCTGGACATCCCGGAAATGACCCGGCTGATGTTCCTGCTGCGCAATTCATCGGTGACCGAGATCGAATATGTGCACGGCCACCTGATGCTTTCGGTCTACAATGCGGTGCCGCATCTGGCGGCTCCCGACCGCGCCCATGCGCGGACATTCATCTGAGGAAAGCGGCATGACACATCTCTGGGTCCGCGCCGAACAGCGCGCCAACGAGGAACGGGTGGGCCTCACCCCCGACGGCGCGGCGGCATTGCTGGCGGCGGGGGTGCGGGTGACGGTCGAGCAAAGCTCGGTCCGGGCCATTGGCCTCGACGGCTACCGCGCGGCGGGCTGCGAGATCGCGGCCGAAAACAGCTGGGCCGAGGCGCCGGACGACGCCGTGATCTTCGGTCTGAAGGAGCTGCCCGAGGATGGCACGCCGCTGCATCATCATCACATCCTGTTCGGCCATGCCTACAAGGGCCAGCCGGCGGGCCAGGTGCTCTTGCGGCGGTTCAGGGCCGGCGGCGGCACGCTCTATGATCTCGAATACCTGGTTGATGACGCCGGCCGGCGGGTCGCGGCCTTTGGCTATTGGGCGGGCTTTGCCGGAGCGGCGGTGGCGCTGCGCTGCTGGGCGGCGCAGCAGGACGGCGGCATTTGCGGTCCGGTCGCAACCCACCCCTCGGCCGCGCGTCTCAGGGCCGAGTTGGAAGAGAGGCTTTCGGCCACCGGCAGGCCGCGCCCCGATGCCATGGTGATCGGCGCGCTGGGCCGGGTCGGGTCCGGCGCGGCGGATCTCTGCGATGCCATGGGCGTGCGGGTCACCACCTGGGACATGGCGGAAACCGCCCATGGCGGGCCGTTTCCCGAGGTGCTCGACCATGACATCTTTCTCAACTGCATCCTGGCCCGCCCCGGCACGCCGGTCTTTGTACCCGCCAGCGCCCGGACCGCGCCGCGCCGGTTGCGGGTGATCGGCGATATCGCCTGCGATCCCGACAGCGATTTTTCCCCGATCAAGGTCTATGACCGCACCACGACCTGGGACAGACCGGCGCTGCGGGTGCAGGACGCCCCGCCGCTGGATGTCACCGCGATCGACAATCTGCCGTCGATGCTGCCGGTGGAAAGTTCGCAGGATTACGCGGCGCAACTGCTGCCCTCGCTGCTGACGCTGGGCGATCTCGAGGCTGGTGTCTGGGGCCGTGCCAAGGCAGAGTTCGACCGGCATATCAGCGAGGTGTAAGGCATGACGATCCATTGGTGCGGCACCGGCCTCTCGGCCATTCCGGGCCTGCGGCGGCTGATCGAGGCCGGACACGAAGTCACCGTCTGGAACCGCACGGCGGACAAGGCGCAGGATGCGGTGGGCGACCTGACCGACCGGATCAAGACCTTCGATCAGCAGGCTCTCGACGCCGAGGTTCAGCCCGAGGATGTGATCGTCTCGATGCTCCCCGTCGACTGGCATGTGCCGCTGGCCGAGCTGGCGCTGGCCCGGGGCGCGCATTTCGTCTCGTCGAGCTATATTTCGCCGCAGATGCGGGCGCTGCATGCCAAGGCGCAGATCAAGGGGGTGAGCCTTGTGGGCGAGGTCGGCCTCGATCCCGGGATCGATCACCTGATGGCCCATGCGTTGGTTGCCGACTACCGCGCCAGCCCGCGCTGCGACGCCTCCAATGCGCTGAATTTCCACAGCTATTGCGGCGGCGTTCCGAAGCATCCGAACCCCTTCCGCTACAAGTTTTCCTGGTCGCCGCTGGGCGTGCTCAAGGCGCTGAAAAGCCCGTCGAAATCGATCCGCAATTATCGGCCCTACGAGGTCGCGCGGCCCTGGGACGCGCTGGGCCATTACCAGGCGCCGCTGCCCAGCCCCGAGACCTTCGAGGTCTATCCCAACCGCGATTCGCTGCCCTTTGTCGAGGAATACCGGTTTGATCCGACCTGGCGGCTCGAAACCTTCGTGCGCGGCACCCTGCGGCTCAACGGCTGGGCCGACGCTTGGGCGCCGGTGTTCGACGAGATCGAAAGTGCGAGCGAGGCGCGGCTGCGCGAGATGTCGGATGCCTTCTGGGCCGAGAATGCCTATGGCGAGGATGAGCCCGACCGGGTGGTCATGTGCGTCTCGCTCTCGGCCTCGGACAGCTCCGGGTCGGTCTGGCACAAGACCTATGTGATGGACGCCTGGGGCGACGCGCGCGGCAGCGCCATGGCGCGACTGGTCTCGGTGCCGGTGTCACTGGCTGTCGAAGCGGCGCAGGCGGGAGTCTTGCCGGCCGGGGTGCAGGCCGCGCCCTCCGACCCGGTGACCGTGGCGCAATGGTTGGGCGAGATCGACCGGCTGGCGCAGCATCTGGCGGTGGTCGATCACAGCTGATCCTCCCGGGTGGTCAGCTCAGGGCGGCGCGGCCGAATTCGGACAGCGTATAGACCGTATCGCCTTCGAAAACGCCCACGGTGAGCGGCCGGCCATAGCCGGCCCCGGTGTCGAGGTTGACCCGGTTGCCGTAATGCGTGGCGGCCTCGATGGCGGTGTGGCCATGCACCACCAACGCCTCGAAAGGCCGGGTCTCGTTGAGAAAGGTCTCTCGGATCCAGACCAGATCATCCTCGTCCTGCTGATCGACCGGCACCCCGGGGCGCAGGCCGGCATGGACAAAGATCAGCCCGGGCTCGCGGTGCAGCGTCTTGCGGTCGTTCAGAAAGCGGCAGTGAGCCTCCGGTACGCGGGCGCGGGCGTCGGCCAGAATCGCGTCATCCGGCCGGTCCTCGCCGGTCTCGACGCCGTAGGACGCCAGCGTCATCGGCCCGCCAAGGGCCGGATGCAGCCAGCCCCGGCCCGACAGGATGCGGGTGTCATGCCGGGTGCCGTCCTCGAGAAAGCGGCGGAACATGCGGTCGTGATTGCCCAGGAGCGGCACCCAGTCGCGGCCTTCCTCCATGCCCCGGATCAGAAGTTCGATGACGCCAAAGGAATCCGGCCCCCGGTCGACCAGATCGCCGAGAAACACCACGCGGGCCTCGGGCCCGCCATCGGCATCGATCCATTCGAGCGCCTGGCAGAGCATGTCGAATTGTCCGTGTATATCGCCAATGGCATAGATCGGTTTCATCGCGCGCCCCCTTTTCCACGAGGCTTAACAGCTTGCCGGGGGCGCTGCATCCGGCTTTTCAATTGCCGCCGAACCAGGCTATGGCGAGCGGCACCGGGGCAACCGCCAGCATTGTCATGAGCAAAAAGAGCGGCGGCGAGAAAACCCGGCTGAGCCCGGCCATCATGGCGATGCCGCCACCGCCGCCGAGGACGAAATTGCCCGGCATGTTGAGCAACAACGCCAGCGCCAGGTAGCGCTGGCGCAGCAGGACGGCCGCGAAACGGTTGGGCGCGGCCGCCACCAGGGTGGGAAAGACTTCGTCTCGTGGCAGCGCCGCGAAGCGGGTGAGAAACGCCTCGGCGCGGCGCAGGCCGAATTCTCCGGCCAGGCGCGCCAGCACCAGAGGCGGCACAAGCCGACCGGCAACGAAGGCGATGCAGAGGCCGATGACGGTGCAGAGAGAGACCAGATAGCCCATTTCGGGTCCGGCGGCCGCCATCAGCATCAGCCCGATCTCGACGCCCGGAACGAAGGGCAGGGCAAGAGACAGCGCATAAAGCAGTAGCGCGGTGATCGCCAGCCGGCGCAGCATGCGCGGATCGGCCGAGGCGAAATCCTCCTCGAGCATGGCGAAGAAACCTTGCAGGTAGCGGTTGGCCAGTACCAGCAGGGCGATCAGGACAACGAGTCGGATGATCGTGGCAGGACGTGGACGCGGCAAGTGGCCCCCTTTACGGCACCAGAGTAGCAGAGCCCAATGCAAAACGCCGCCCGGAAAGGGCGGCGTCGCGATTTTTTTGCTCGGGTGCCGGCTCAGGCGACGTCGAAGGCCAGCGGTTTGACCTGCCGGAACATGCCGGTGGCGGTCAGCTTGTCGAGCACCGGGCCCGGAACCGCATCATCGACATAGAGCAGCGCGATGGCTTCGCCGCCCTTGTCGTGACGGCCAAGGGTGAAGTTGGCGATGTTGACGCCGTTCTCGCCCATGGTAGCGCCCAGGGTGCCGATGATGCCCGGCATGTCCTCGTTCGAGGTATAGAGCATGTGCTCGCCGATCTCGGCGTCGATGTTGATGCCCTTGATCTGGATGAACCGCGGCTTGCCGTCCGAGAAGACGGTGCCGGCGATCGAGCGCTCGCGCTTGTCGGTCACCACGGTCACCTTGACATAGCCGTCGAAGGCGCCCGACTTGTGCTGGTTGGTGGTCGAGATCTTGACGCCGCGCTCTTCGGCGATCACCGGCGCCGAAACCATGTTCACCTCGGGGTTGGCGCGTTTCATGATGCCGGCGATGGTGGCGCAGTTCAGCGCCGCCAGGTTCATCTCGGCGACCGAGCCGTCGTAGAGGATGTTGATCGCCTTGATCGGCTCGTCCGTCATCTGGCCGATGAACGAACCCAGGTGGCCGGCCAGCTTGACCCAGGGGCCCATGACCTTGGCTTCCTCGGCGGTCACCGACGGCATGTTGAGCGCATTCTCGACCGCGCCGGTCAGCAGATAGTTCGACATCTGCTCGGCCACTTGCAGTGCCACGTTCTCCTGCGCTTCGGTGGTTGCCGCGCCAAGGTGCGGGGTGCAGACCACATTCGGCAGGTTGAACAGCGGGTTTTCCTTGGCCGGCTCTTCCGAAAAGACGTCAAAGGCCGCGCCGGCGACATGGCCGTCCTTGAGCGCATCAGCCAGCGCCTCTTCGTCGACCAGGCCGCCACGGGCACAATTGATGATCCGCACGCCCTTCTTGGTCTTGGCGAGGTTTTCGCGGCTCAGGATGTTGCGGGTGCCATCGGTCAGCGGCACGTGCAGGGTGATGAAATCGGCGCGCTTGAGAAGCTCGTCCAGTTCCACCTTCTCGACACCCATCTTGTCGGCCTTTTCCTGGCTCAGATAGGGGTCGAAGGCCACGACCTTCATTTTCAGGCCGCGGGCGCGGTCGCAGACGATGCCGCCGATGTTGCCGGCGCCGATCACGCCCAGGGTCTTGTTGGTTAGCTCGACACCCATGAACTTGGACTTTTCCCATTTGCCGGCATGGGTCGAATCGCTGGCCTCGGGGATCTGGCGGGCGACGGCGAACATCATCGCAATGGCATGTTCGGCGGTGGTGATCATGTTGCCGAAAGGCGTGTTCATCACGATCACGCCCTTTTTCGAGGCGGCGGGCTTGTCGATATTGTCGGTGCCGATACCGGCGCGGCCGATCACCTTGAGGTTGGTGGCGTTCTCGAGGATTTTCTCGGTCACCTTGGTGGCCGAACGGATGGCGAGGCCGTCATACTGGCCGATCACCTCGGCGAGCTTGTCCTTGTCTTTGCCGAGATCGGGCTGGAAATCGACGTCGATGCCCCGGTCGCGGAAGATCTGGACGGCGGCTTCCGAGAGTTTGTCGGAGATGAGAACTTTGGGTGCGGTCATGGTGTAAACCCTTCTAGGAACCGGCGCTGCCGGTATGTGAGCTGTGTGGTGAAAAGGCCGCCCGGCGGGGCGGGCCGTGATGTCTCAGCGCAACCAGCGATCCATTAGCGGATAGGGCTGCGTGGCGGTGCCGGGTTGCTGGCCATGCGGGTGGGCGGTGACGCCGAACCAGATCAGCAGGGGCAGTCCGGGGCCGGTGCCGTTCGAGAAGGCGGTGATCAGCGCCTCGGCGCCGTCCTGATAGCCATGCTCGTGAAACACCACCTCGACCGGCAGGTTCAGGTGGCGCGCCGCGGCAAAGGACCATGCGGCAGCCGCCATCTCCTCGGCCTTGGTGGGCCTCAGGACCGGCTGCATGCGGCGCTCTTCATCGGCGACTGCGATATGACCGGCCTCGTGGAGAATGTCTCCGGGATAGGCCAGGCGATCGAGATCGACGAGTAATGCGCCGCCCTGGATGTCGAGACCGGGAAGAAAGGTCTCGTGCTCCAGGGTGCAGGTCCGAACCTCGATCCCGATGCTGCGCACGAACTCGAGGAGCCGTGGAACAACGGGACCGACGCCCATGGTCAGGCCGCCTCGGTCTGCGCGGCGAGCGTGTCCTCGTAGGCCCAGGCCAGCCAGGGCAGCATCGCCTCGATGTCCGCTGTCTCGACCGTGCCACCGCACCAGATGCGCAGCCCGGCCGGGGCATCGCGATAGGCGCCGACGTCAAGCGCCACGCCTTCGGCCTCGAGCCGCTTGGCCACGGCCTTGGCGAAGGCCGCGCCGTCGGTGATGCGGTCATCGGTGAACTTCAGGCAGACCGAGGTGTTCGAGCGGGTGGCCGCATCCTCTGCCAGATTGGCGATCCAGTCGTTGGCGTCGCAGAAATCGAAGATCGCCCGGGCATTGGCATCCGCCCGCGCGATGAGCCCCTTGAGCCCGCCGACCGAGCGCGCCCAGTCGAGCGCCACCAGGTAATCTTCGACTGCCAGCATCGACGGGGTGTTGATCGTGGCGCCCTCGAAGATGCCGTCGATCAGCTTGCCGCTCTTGGTCAGGCGGAAAATCTTGGGAAGGGGCCAGGCCGGGGTGTAGCTTTCCAGCCGTTCGACGGCGCGGGGAGACAGGATCAGCATGCCATGCGCCGCTTCGCCGCCCAGTACCTTCTGCCATGAGAAGGTGGTCACATCCAGCTTGTCCCAGGGCAGGTCCTGGGCAAAGGCGGCCGAGGTGGCGTCGCAGATGGTCAGGCCTTCGCGGTCGGCCGGGATCGCATCGCCCGAGGGCATGCGCACGCCCGAGGTGGTGCCGTTCCAGGTAAAGACGACGTCGGTGTCGTAATCCACTGCGGCCATGTCGACGATCTCGCCATAGTCGGCGGTCTTCACCTCGGCGTCGATCTTGAGCTGCTTGACCACATCGGTGACCCAGCCGGCGCCAAAGCTTTCCCAGGCGCACATGGTGGCCTTGCGTGCGCCCAAGAGCGACCACAACGCCATTTCGACGGCGCCGGTGTCAGAGGCGGGCACGATGCCGATCTTGTAGTCGGCCGGAATGCCAAGAATGTCGCGGGTTTCCTCGATGGCGGCTTTCAGCTTCGCCTTGCCCACGGCGGCCCGGTGCGAGCGGCCCAGAGGCGCGTCGGACAGGTTTGCCAGATCGAATGTGGGGATTTTGGCGCAGGGGCCCGAGGAGAAACGCGGATTCGTCGGCCGCGCGGCCGGTTTTTGCATAGCCATGTAGCTACCCTTCCAGATAAGCGCCCCTCGTTGGGGAGGGGTGTCCCGCCGCCGGACATACGGCCAGAAAGATCATCCGGCAACAGGTATTTTGCGCGCATGCGACGGATTCGGTGCCGGAAGCGGCGCGCGGGCGTTCCGATCGGAAACGCGGACCAATGGCATTTAGTTTACGCGCGTAAAAAATTTGTTTTACGAATCGCTGCGGTGCCTGTACATCACGTTAGCGCTATCAATACGTGGCCACGGCCCGGCACCCGGGCCCGGCGCGACCGGCCCCTGACGTGGAGAACGCCCCAATGGCACCGTCCCCGACCCAACGCATTCTCATTCTCGGCGGTGGATTCGCCGGTATGTTCGCGGCACGAGAGCTGTCGCGCAGCCTTGGCAAGGGTGCCGAGATCGAGCTTATCAACGAGGTGAATTTCTTTACCTTTCAGCCGCTTCTGCCAGAGGTGGCGGCCGGCAGCATTTCGGTCAGGGATGCGGTGGCGCCGTTGCGCCGGCTCTTGCCGGGCGTGCGGGTGCGGCAGGCGCAGATCCACGACATCGACACCGCGCGCAAGGTGGTGATCATCTTCCAGGGCTTGCAGCGGCGTTACACCGAGGTGCCCTACGATCACCTCGTACTGGCGCTGGGGCAGGTGTCGGATCTGTCGCGGGTGCCCGGCCTCGCGGCGCATGCGCTGACGATGAAGACGCTGAGCGACGCGCTGACCCTGCGCAACCACGTGATCGACAAGCTCGAGCATGCCGACATCACCGCGTTGCCCGAGGTGAAGAAGGAACTTTTGACCTTTACCGTGATCGGCGGCGGTTTTTCCGGTGTCGAAACCGCAGGCGAGATGCTGGAGCTGATCCACAAGTCGCTGGTGTTCTATCCGAATATCGACAAGCGCGAGATCAACGTGCAGGTCGTCGAATTCGCCGACCGACTGCTGGGCGAATTGCCGGCGTCGCTGGCCGCCTATGCGACGAAACAGCTGCAAAAGCGCGGTGCTCGGGTCCTGCTGAACACCGGCATCACCGAGGCCACGGGCACCGCCATGGTCACCACCTCGGGCGAGGTGATCGGAACCCGCACCATCGTGGCCACCATCGGCAATGCGCCCTCGCCGCTGATCCGGGGGCTGGGCCTGCCGAATGACCGGGGCCGGCTGCGCGTCGACCGAAGGCTGCGCATCGAGGGCCATGAGAATATCTGGTCGCTGGGTGACGCGGCGCAGATTCCGCTGGTCGAGAATGCCCGCGACCGCGCCGATTTTGCCCCGCCCACCGCGCAATTCGCGGTGCGGGAAGCGCGAACGCTGGCACGCAATCTGAAGGCGGCGCTGCACGGCCGCGAGCTGGCGCCCTTTGTCTATCGCTCCAAAGGGGCGCTGGCCTCGCTCGGCGGCCATCGCGGGGTGGCCGAGGTATATGGCCTGCGTTTTGCTGGCCTGCCCGCCTGGCTGTTGTGGCGCGCCTATTACCTCGGTTTCCTGCCCGGGTTCGCCACCAAGGTGCGGGTCGGCATGCAGTGGCTTCTGGATTCCATGGTCGGCCGTTCGACGGTGCAGACCGGCATCCGCCAGGGGCCGGGCACGCGCTATCTGCGCTACCGCGCCGGGGACCGGGTGTTCGAAGAGGGCAACCGCGCGGATGGATTTTATGCCGTGCTCGAAGGCGCTTTCGAGCTTCGGTACCGCAACGACGACGGCACCGAGGCGCTGCACCATATCGCGCCGGGCGGGCATTTCGGCGACCGGGTGCTTTTTGGCAACGGGCTGCGCACCGGCACGGTGCGGGCGCTCGAGGATTCGCTGGTGTTGATGATCGGGGCCGAGGATTTCCGCCGCCTGCACGAAGCGATGCCGCCGGTGCGCGAGTATTTCGAACGCCGCCGGGCCGGGCCCGCACAAGAGGAATCCGCGGCCTGACAGGCGCAAGGGCAGTGGCGTTTCGCCGCGCGCTGGGGTAGGGGCAGGCGCAAGCAAGGAGTGCCGCCATGTATGTCACCACTTTGATCGCCAGACCCGGCCAGCTGGACCCCGCCGCCGCCGAGGCCCTGCGCAATGCCTGGGGGGGCGGCGCGCTGCAATGGCTCGCCCCCGACGAGGCGGCGGAATTCCCGCTCGAGACCCTGCCGGAGAACCGCTGGCAGGTCTGGGAGGACATGCAGGCGCTTGGCATCGACCTGGTGGTCCAGCCCGAAGCGGGGCGGCGCAAGAAGATGCTCCTGGCCGACATGGACAGCACCATGATCCAGCAGGAATGCATCGACGAGCTGGCCGACGAGGCCGGCGTCGGTGCGCGGGTCAAGGAGATCACCGCGCGGGCGATGAACGGCGAGCTGGATTTCGAAGGTGCGCTGACCGAACGGGTCGGCCTTCTGAAAGGTCTGCCCGAGGCGATTATCGCGCAGGTTCTGGACAGCCGGATCACCCTGATGCCCGGCGGCCCGGCGTTGATCGCGACGATGAAGGCCAATGGCGCCTATTGCGCGCTGGTCTCCGGCGGGTTCACCGCCTTCACCGCCCGGGTGGCCGAACAGCTCGGCTTTGATGAGAACCGCGCCAATACGCTGATCGTGGCCGATGCCGCGCTCTCCGGCGAGGTCGGTCGGCCGATCCTCGGCCGCGAGGCCAAGGTCCAGGCGCTGGAAGAGATCACCGCGCGGCTGGAGATTTCCGAGGCGGATGTGATCGCCGTGGGCGACGGCGCCAACGATCTGGGCATGCTGCATCGCGCCGGCGCCGGGGTGGCGCTGCATGCCAAGCCGGTGGTGGCGGCGGAATGCGACATTCGCATCAATCATGGCGATCTGACCGCGCTGCTTTTTGTGCAGGGCTATGCCAAGACAGAGTTTGCCGGCTGAATTGCATCGCCCCAGGAAGCGATCCGCGGCCTAACGCGGGGGCGGGTTGAGCGCCTTGTTGTAGGGGCGCCAGTCCTCGATTTCGGGATAGAAGGTCCGGCGCCAGAGGCGCACGCGGGGGTTCATCACCCGGCGCCAGAGCGGCGGGATCAGGGCGGCGATGGTCATCACCGGATAGCCGTAGGGCAGCTGCGGCGCCTCGTCTTCGCCATAGGTTTGTAGCAGCGGAAATCGCCGGTCGGGCTTGTAGTGGTGGTCCGAATGCCGTTGCAGGTTGATCAGCAGCCAGTTCGACGCCTTCTGCGCCGCGTTCCAGCTGTGGCGGGGCTGGACATGTTCGTATTTGCCCGCGCCCAGATGTTTGCGCGTCAGCCCGTAGTGTTCGACGTAGTTCACCAGTTCGAGCTGCCAGATCGCGGTGAAGGCCTGGAGCACGAAGAGGCCGAGGCCGACCCAGCCGGAGAGCAGCACGGCAAGACCCAGCATCAGCGCTTGCAGCGCCCAGTAGCGCCAGAACGGGTTGGCGCGGTCCTGCCAGGGCTTGCCCTTGCGGGCGAGCATGGCGGCCTCGGCCTTGAAGGCGGATTTCAGCGATTGCCGCAGCACGCGCGGAAAGAAGCGGTGGAAGTTCTCGTTGTAGCGCGCCGTCACCGGGTCGCGCGGGGTGCCGACATAGCGGTGGTGCACCAGCAGATGCTCCGAGCGGAAGTGCGAATAAAGCACCATGGCAAGAAGGATGTCGCCCAGCCAGCGCTCCAGCCGGCTGCGCTGGTGCATCAGTTCGTGGCTGTAGTTGATGCCGATGGTGCCGGTGAGCACGCCGACGCCGACAAAGAGCCCGATCAGCTCGAGCGTGCCCAGGTGGTCGGCGCGGGGGGCATACCAGATCAGCCCGTAGAGGGTGAGAAATTGCACCGGCACCCAGAGCAAGGTGAGGCGCTTGTACCAGCCCAGCGCCGCCTCCGGCGTGGCGGGATCGGCATTGTCGAGGTTCAGCCCGGTGAGCGCGTCGAGCGCCGAGAACAGATACCAGGTGCAGAGCGGCAACAAGAACACCGCCCATCCGCCCCAGAGGGCCGAGACCCAGGCCAGCGGGACCAGCAGAAAAGAGGCCCAGAAGGGCAGGGCGGCACGCAGGCCGGTTGGGGTCTTGGTCGGTGTCATCGGCGCGGTCATCACTGTCGGCGCGGTTCTGTCACGCCATTGCGGCAACTATAGGGCGCCGCCCCCCGCCGGGGCCAGAGCGGCGGGGCCGGCGGCCGGCTTTCGTTGCGTCACGGCTCCACCCCCCACCAGCGCATGGTCTGGTGCAGGTGTTGGCGGATCGCTTCTGTCGCCCGGCCGATGTCGCCGGCCTCGAGCGCGGCGATGATCCGCAGATGTTCCTCCATCGCCGGCACGATCCGGTCGGGCAGAAAGGGGCGGACGTTCTGGATGATGGCGATGCGGCTGCGGTTGTCGGCATAGAGCTGCGTCATCAGCGCCGAATCGAGCCAGCCCGACAGGCGGTCGTGCAACGACAGATCGACGGCGATGGCCTGGCGCGGCAGGCCGTTGGCCAGGCTCTGGCGGGCGCGGGCCAGCATCTCTTCATGCTGCCGGCGCAATTCGGTCAGGTCGGGCGGACCGGCGCACAGCAACCGCCGCCGCGCGCCCTCGGTCTCGAGCACGGCCCGCAGGTCGAGGCATTCGCGGGTGGTGTCGGCGTCGGCCTCCATCACCGCGATGCCGCGTTTCGGCACCACGGTCACCAGGCCCGCTGCCTCGGCTCGTTTGACCGCCTCGCGCACCGCCGCAAGCGGCAGCCCGAGGGTCTCGACCAGCATCGGCATCGACAGGAAGGCGCCGGCACGAAGCCGGCCATCGTGCAGATGCGCACGCAGCGTTTCATGGGCCGCGCGGGTGAGGGCGCCGCTGCCATTGCGGGCCGGGGTCGAAACTGCCGTTTTCATGGGCAGGAGGTCCAGATTCCGAGCGCCGCATTTTCAAACATAGGCTGAAAGTCCCTTCGTGATTGTCATGGTGCCCTTGGGGAAGCATTCTATCTAACATGTTATATGCGGTATTTGCTGAATCAACAGTTTTGCCGAAAGAAAAGTCCGAACAGGGCGACACGGGGTCTCCAGGCCCGGCACAGCAACAGGGAACACGCTGATGGACACAATCGCACACACCGAAATGATCGCCGACGAGGACGCACTGCGCCCGGTCACGGCAGAGGAAAAGAGCTGGGGCTGGTTCGCCATCTTCAACGTCTGGGCCAACGACATCCAGTCGCTGTTCGGCTATTCGCTGGTGGCCTCGCTGTTCATCTCATACGGGGTCAGCGGCTGGACCGCCTTTGCCGCGCTGATCACCGCCGGGCTGATGGTGATGTTCCTCGTCAACCTGTCGGGCGCGGCGGGCGAGAAATACGGCATCCCCTATCCGGTCTTTGCCCGCGCCAGCATGGGCACCCAGGGTGCCAAGCTGCCGGCGGTGCTGCGCGCCGTGGTGGCGGTGTTCTGGTACGGGGTGCAGGTCTATTTCGCCTCGACCGCCCTGGCGCTGCTGATCCGCTCGCTGACCGGGATCACCGGCGGGGCCGAGATGCTGGGGCTGACGGCCGTAGACTGGCTGTCCTTTGTGCTGGTCTGGGGGTTCCACATCGTCATCTTCTGGCGCGGTATGGGCTGGGTCGAAGGTTTCCTGAACATTGCCGGCCCCTTTGTCTATGCGGTGATGATCGGGCTTGTGGTGGTCCTCTGGATCAAGTCCGACGGCCAGCTGCTGAGCCAGGCGCAGACCATTTTCGCCAACCCCGAAGGCACCTGGGGCACCGAGTTCGCGGGCTTTGTCGCCATTGTCGGCACCATGGTGGCCTATTTCGCGGCGGTGATGATCAACTTCTCGGACTTTTCGCGCTATGCCAAGGACAAGCGCGCCATGGTCAAGGGCAACCTCGCCGGGCTGCCGTTCAACATGATCCTGTTTTCGGCGCTGGCCCTGCTGACGACCGCCGGTGCCGCCGTGGTCTATGGCGAGGCGATCATCAACCCGACCGAGATCGTCGGGCGTACCGATAGCGTGATTCTGGGGATCATCGCGGCGGTGACCTTCTTTGCCGCCACCGTGGGCATCAACCTCGTGGCCAACTTCATTCCGGCGGTGAACGGCATTGCCAACCTGGCGCCCGAGACCATCGGGTTCCGCAAGGCCGGGCTCATCACTTCGGGCTTTGCCCTGGTGATCGGCGGGCTCTGGACCGCAGTGATCAGCGAGATCGGCATCTCCGGCTTCGTCAACACCCTGGGCGCGACGCTGGCACCGCTCTATGGCATCCTGGTGGTCGACTACTACCTGATCCGCCGGCAGAAGCTGAACCGCGACGAACTCTACAACATGTCGGGTGGTGCCTATCACTACGGCAACGGCTGGCATGACAATGCGCTGGTGGCCTTTGGCATCGGCGCGGTGTTCTCGGTGGCCACGGTCTGGGTGCCGGCGCTGGGTGCGCTCACCGGCTATGCCTGGATCATCGGCGCGGCGCTGGGCGGTGCGATCTACTGGTGGCGCTGCAAGTAAGCCGCCTGACGTGAATTGAAATCCGGGCCCTCGCGAGGCATCGCGGGGGCCTTTTCGTTTCGGGTCCGAGCGGCCCTTTGCAGAGCTTCAAGCGCGCGAGCGCGGCCGAAGGCCGCCACGCATCGCCGCTCGAGGAGCATTTCACAGCTCTCCCGGATGCCTCACTTCTGCGCCAGATCAAAGGCCTTGCGCATGACGGTTGGCAGGTCGCCGGGCCGAAACTCTTCGTGAAACTCGCCGCGGGCCGGGGCGCGGTCCATCGGCACCAGCGCGGTCTTGACCGTCAGGCGCAGGTGGAAATGGGTGAAGGTATGGCGCGCCTCGGTGTTGAGCGCCTTCCACTCGGCGCGGATCGGCGGGTCTTCGCCCGGGGCTTCGTTCCAGTCCGATCCCGGCCAGCCGAGCATTCCGCCCAGAAGGCCGCTGTCGGGGCGGCGTTCGAGCAGATAGGCACCATCGACGCGGCGGGCGATATAGGCGATGCCGTGGCGGATGGGCTTGGGTTTTTTCGGGGTCTTTTTCGGCAGGTCGGTGGCGCTGCCCGCCAACCGCCCGGCGCAATCGTCGCGCCAGGGGCAGAGGCCGCAGGCCGGATTGCGCGGCGTGCAAATGGTGGCGCCGAGGTCCATGATCGCCTGCGCGTAATCGCCGGGCCGGGCCTGCGGCGTGAGGGTCCGGGCCAGCGCGGTGATCTCGAGCTTGGCCTGAGGCAGCGGCGTGTGAACGTCGTGCAGCCGCGTGATGACCCGCTCGACATTGCCGTCCACCACGGTTTCCGGCAGGTCAAAGGCGATGGCGGCGACGGCGGCGGCGGTATAGGGGCCGACGCCGGGCAGCGCGAGCAGGGCGGCGTGATCGGCCGGAAACCGTCCGTCATGTTCGGCAACGACGGCGCGGGCGCATTTCAGCAGGTTGCGGGCGCGGGCGTAATATCCGAGACCGGCCCATTCCGCCATCACATCGGCGTCCGCGGCGGCGGCCAGATCGGTGACCTCGGGCCAGCGCGCTGTGAAACGGTGGAAATAGTCGCGCACCGCGGCAACGGTGGTCTGTTGCAGCATGACCTCGGAGAGCCAGACGCGATAGGGATCGGGCCGGGTGCCGGCCTGGCGCGCGGCGGGGGGCACGCGCCAGGGCATGGCGCGGGCATGACGGTCGTACCAGGAAAGCAGTTCGGCGCTCAGGGTCGCGGGATCACGCATGGCGGGCACCCGATCCCCGGCGGCCTTTTCCGGCCAGGGAAGCGCGGCCTCCCGCAGGGATTGCAGGCATCTTCGCGCAAAGCGATTGCGACGACCTGTGCCGCTTGGCGGCACCACCCGTCCGAGGTCGGGCCGGGCGCTTGCGCGCCTCGTGCCGGGGCGCGGGGCATTGACGGAGAGGGCGGCTGTTCACGAATATCTCAGGAAGCTGTGCATAAGTCGGGTTTTGCTGGCGCAGGGCGCGCGGGACACTAGAATAGCCCCAGCGAGAGGGAGTCAATCGTGCCGCAGCGAAGAGCGACGACAAGGGGCTTTGCCCGCACATCCAAGCTTTTGAGCCAGCGTATCCAGCGCGCCAGCGAAAGCCGGGGCTTTGCCGAAACCCGGCTGCTCACGCATTGGCCCGAGGTCGCCGGCGCGGATATCGCGAAAATCGCCCGGCCGGTGAATGTCTCTTTCGGGCGCGGCGGCATCGGCGCCACGCTGACCCTGCTGACCACCGGCGCCAATGCGCCGATGCTCGAGATGCAGAAAGACCGGCTGCGCGAGCGGGTCAATGCGGTCTATGGCTACAACGCCATCGCGCGCATCAAGATCACCCAGACCGCGCCCACCGGATTTGCCGAGGGGCAGGCGCAGTTCACCTATGGCGAGCCGGCCAAGACGCCGCCGCCGCCGGACCCGAAAATCGCCGCCGCAGCGCAGTCCTATGCCGAAAATGTGACCGACGAAGGCCTTCGCGGGGCGCTTGAAGCCCTCGCCCGGAACGTTCTATCCAAGGCCAAGACATGAAAGATCCCGAGAGGAAACAAGATATGAAGCGTATGATCCCTGCCTCCCTTCTGGCGCTTGTGCTGCTGGCCGGTGGCGGCTGGTGGCTGCTCAATCAGGGCGCTGGCAGCACGGCCATCCCGGCCGGTGCGCTCGACGCGCAGGAAGCCTCCGAGGATGTCGATACCTCGACCATCAAGGAGATGGTGCTGGGGGCCGAGGATGCGCCGGTGACGGTGATCGAATATGCCAGCTACACCTGCCCGCATTGCGCCAATTTCCACGCCGGCCCCTACAAGAACCTCAAGGCCGATTACATCGACACCGGCAAGATCAAGTTCGTCTACCGCGAGGTCTATTTCGACCGCTACGGGCTCTGGGCCTCGATGGTGGCGCGCTGCGGCGGTGAAGAGCGGTTCTTCGGTATCACCGATCTGATCTACAAGGGACAGAGCGATTGGGTGGCTTCGGGCGATCCTGCGACCATCGTCGGCGAGCTGCGCAAGATCGGCCGCCTGGCCGGGCTGAACGACGAGGCGCTGGAAAGCTGTCTTCAGGACGGCGACAAGGCCCGCACCCTGGTGGCCTGGTTCGAAGAGAACGCCAAGGCGGATGACATCAGCAGCACTCCCTCTTTCGTGATCGACGGCGAGCTTTACACCAACATGCCCTATTCCGAGTTCCAGGCGATCCTGGACGAGAAACTGGGCGACGCATGAGCCCACTTGCCGGGCTCAAGGTCATCGAGCTTGCACGCATTCTGGCCGGCCCCTGGGCCGGTCAGACCCTTGCCGATCTCGGTGCCGAGGTGCTCAAGCTGGAAAGCCCCGAGGGCGACGACACCCGCCGCTGGGGCCCGCCCTTCATCGAGCGCGACGGCGAAAGATCGGCGGCCTATTTCCACGCCTGCAATCGCGGCAAGACCAGCGAGATCGTCGATTTCCGCACCGAAGAGGGCCAGGCCCGGGTGCGCGAGCTCGTGGCCGAAGCCGATATCGTCATCGAGAACTTCAAGGTCGGCGGGCTGAAGAAATACGGGCTGGATTATGAGGCGCTGCGGGCGGTCAATCCCGGCCTGATCTACTGTTCGATCACTGGTTTCGGGCAGGATGGGCCGTATGCCCATCGGGCCGGGTATGACTACATCATCCAGGGCATGTCCGGGCTGATGTCGATCACCGGCGAAAAGGGCGGCCAGCCGCAAAAGACCGGGGTGGCGATCACCGATATCTTCACCGGCGTCTATGCCACCACCGCCATTCTGGCGGCGCTGCACCAGCGCGGGCAGACCGGCGCGGGCCAGTGGATCGACATGAGCCTGCTGGATTGCGCGGTGGCGGTGACGGCCAATCAGGCGATGAACTACCTCAGCACCGGCCGGGCGCCGGGGCTGATGGGCAACGCGCATGTGAACCTGGCGCCCTATCAAGTGTTTGACTGCGCCGACGACTATATCATCATCGCCACCGGCAATGACGCGCAATACCGCCGGCTCTGCGATCTGCTGGCGCTGCCCGAGCTGGGGCCCGACCCGCGCTTTGCCACCAATGCCGACCGGCTCGATCATCGCGAAACCCTGACCGCACTTCTGGGCGCCGCGACGGCGCGCTGGGCCAAGGCCGATCTTCTGGCCGCCTGCGAAGCGCAGGGCGTGCCGGCCGGGCCGATCAATGACATGGCGGAGGTCATGGCCGACCCGCAGGTTCAGGCCCGCGGCATGCAGATCGAGGCGGATGGCGTGCCGGGTGTACGCTCGCCGTTCCGGTTCTCCGGCGCGGACCTCGCGCTGGGCAAGGGCGCGCCGAAGCTGGGCGAGAGCTAGGCCTCGGAGACCGGCGCCTTGGCGGCGGGTTCCGGCGGCGCCACCGCCCGGCGATAGAGATGCCAGGTGGCGTGGCCGAGGATCGGCAGCACGAAGATCAGCCCGACGAAGAGGGTGACAAAGCCCAGCGTCAGGAGCGCCGCGACGATCATGCCCCAGACGGCGACCGTGATCGGATTGCGCCAGGCCACTTCGACCGAGGTGGCGACCGCCAGCGGCAGGCCGACCCGCCGGTCAACCAGCATCGGAAAGGAGATCAGTGCGGTGATCAGCACCAGGGCGGCAAAGACAAACCCCAGCGCCAGGCCAAAGCCCAGCATCTGAAGCCCTGCCGTGGTCGTGAATACATCCGTGACGAAGGCGCTGGCAGAGGTTGGTGCCGCCGGCCCGAGCGTCGCGTTGTACAGCACCAGCGCGGTCATCATCCAGGCGACGAAAAGCGCCATCAGATAGCCGCCCAGCACCACCATGGGCGCCGCGGCAGGGGAAAAGGCGACACCGAAGCCGTCGCGCCAGCGCGGCGTCATCCCGGCCTCGCGCCGCCGGCTCATCTCGTAGAGTCCGACGCCGGCCACCGGGCCGAGCAGCGCAAAGCCCGACACCAGCGGGAAGAGCAGCGGCAGAAGGCTCTCGCTCGCGGCGAACCACGCCAGGACAAAGCCCATCACCGGATAGACCAGCACGATCCACATCACATCCGTGCGCATGGCGAGGAAATCCTCGTACCCCTTGGACAAGGCGATGCGCAGGTCGCCAATGTCGATATCGCGGATCACGATGGGGCTCGTTTCGTGTGGATGCAGCTCCTCGACGATCTCGCCGGTCGATGTGAGGCCCTTGCCAAGGGCCTGGGCCGACCAGGAGAGCGGGTTGCCGATTGTCTCAGTCATGATGTCGTCCTTCCGCCAGTTGCTAACAGGAGGGTCCGGACAGGGTGGTTTCGGTGTCCGAAACCCTGAGGCAGATTCAGTGTAGCAGCTTCGCGGGCACTTGTCCGGTGTTTAGGCTGAGGTCACAAAGGTTTGCATGGCTGTGTGCTGGCGGCGCCCGGACCGGAGGCGCGGCCCGCCGCTGGCCGGCTCAGCCGGCAGGCGGCGTCAGCCGGTCGCGCAGCAGCGCCAGGGGGTGGGCGCGCAGGGTCAGGCGCAGGGCGACGTAATCCTCCACCACCTCCTCGCCCAGGGTCATCGCCGGCAGGCGGGCCTCGGGCTCGTCGATCGCCTCGCCGTCGAGATCGCCGTCGAACAGCGGCAGCGCCTTGGCGGCGGTCAGCGCCTTGGCCTCCCAGAGCGCCTCGCGCCGGCGCATCAGCTCGGCAAAACAATCCGCCTCGGCCAACCGCGCCAGCACCGGCGCGGTCAGCCCGGCGCGGCGCCAGACATCGCGCACCGACCGATACCCATTGCCGCGTGCGGCGGTGATCCAGCCGGCATCCTCCTCGGCCAGCCCCTTGATCTGGCGAAACCCCAGCCGCAGTGCCAACCCGCCGCGGCCGTCGGGTTCCATCACGTTGTCCCAGTAGCTCGACTGGATGCAGACCGGCCGCACCACCACCCCGTGTTCGCGGGCATCGCGGACGATCTGCGATGGCGCATAGAACCCCATCGGCTGGGAGTTGAGCAGGGCGCAGGCAAAGATGCCGGGGTGGTGGCACTTGATCCAGGCCGAGGCATAGACCAGCAGCGCGAAACTGGCGGCATGGCTTTCGGGGAAACCGTAAGAGCCGAAGCCCTCGATCTGGGAAAAGCAGCGTTCGGAGAAATCCGCGTCATAGCCGTTCCGCTTCATGCCGCGCATGAAGCGGCTGCGGAAATCGCCGACATTGCCGTTCTTCTTGAAGGTGGCGAGCGCCCGGCGCAGCCGGTCGGCCTCTTCCGGGGTAAACCCGGCGCCGACGATGGCGATCTGCATCGCCTGCTCCTGAAACAGCGGCACGCCCAGCGTCTTGCCCAGCACCTCGCCCAGGGCGTCGGAGGGGAAGGAGACGGTTTCCTCGCCGTTCCTGCGGCGGATGTAGGGATGCACCATGTCGCCCTGGATCGGCCCCGGGCGGATAATCGCCACCTCGATCACCAGGTCGTAGAAACAGCGCGGTTTCATCCGCGGCAGAAAGTTCATCTGCGCCCGGCTTTCCACCTGAAAGACGCCGATGCTGTCGGCGCGGCAGAGCATGTCGTAGACCCTGGAATCCTCGGGCGGCAGGGTGGCGAGCTCCCAGCCCTGCCCCGTGTGGGTCTGCAACAGGTCGAAGGCCTTGCGGATGCAGGTGAGCATGCCGAGGCTGAGCACGTCGACCTTGAGGATGCCGAGGCTGTCGATATCGTCCTTGTCCCAGCAGATGACGGTGCGGTCCTCCATGCTGGCGTTCTCGATCGGCACCAGCTCGTCGAGCCGCCCCTCGGTGACGATGAAGCCGCCGACATGCTGGCTCAGATGCCGGGGAAAGCCGATGATTTCCTGCATCAGCGAGAGGGTCAGGCGGATCTGCGGATCGGTCGGATCGAGCCCGATCTCGCGCAGCCGCTGGTCCTGCAAGCCATCGGCGCCCCAGAACCCCCAGAGCTGCGAGGACATGGCGCCGATGGTGTCCTGGCTGAGCCCCATGGCGGCGCCGACCTCGCGGATGGCGCGTTTGCCACGATAGTGGATCACGGTGGCGCAGAGCCCGGCGCGGTGGTGGCCGTAACGGTCGTAGATGTGCTGGATCACCTCTTCGCGGCGCTCATGCTCGAAATCGACGTCGATGTCGGGCGGCTCGTCGCGCGCCTCGGAGACAAACCGCTCGAAGACCATGGTGCCGATCTCGGGGCTGACCGAGGTGATGCCGAGACAGAAGCAGACCACGGAATTGGCGGCGGAACCGCGGCCCTGGCAGAGGATGTTTCGTTCGCGGGCGAAGGCCACGATGTCGCGGACGGTGAGGAAATAGGGCGCGTAGTTCAGTTTCGAGATCAGCTGAAGTTCGTGCGACAGCATGGTCCGCACCTTGTCGGGCGCGCCTTCGGGATAGCGCCAGCGCAGCCCCTGGTGGGCCAGCCGCGACAGCCGCCCGGCCGGGGTTTCACCCGCGGCGATCTCTGACGGATATTCATAGCGCAGCGCGTCGAGCGAGAAGGTGCAGGCCGCCGCCAGCCGGCCGGCGCGGGCGACGGCGGCCTCATGGCCGCGGAACAGCCGCAGCATCTCGGCTTCCGAGCGCAGCCGGCGTTCGCCGTTGGGCTGGGCGCGGGCGCCGAGCGCCTCGACCGTGGTGCCTTCGCGGATCGCGCTGAGCACATCGGCCAGCCGGCGGCGCGGCCCGGCATGCATCAGCGGCGTGGCAGAGGCGAGCGTGGGCAGGCCCAGTTCCGCGGCGAGGCTGGCGAGATGGTCGAAGCGGGCGGCATCGGCGCCGTCATAGGCCGGCGCCATCAGCAGCGACATCTGCCCGCCGAAGCGGCGCGTCAGCTGCTCCGCCTGTGGCCACCACGCGCCCGCGCCGGGCGGCGCGACCTGCGCCCCTGGCGGGCCATGGAGCGCCAGGTGGAGACCTTCTGCGCCCATCTCCAGCAGGTCGGCCAGACGCAGGATGCAGCTGCCCTTTTCCGCCCTGAGCCGGCCGCGCGAGAGCAGCCGGCAGAGCCCGGCCCAGCCCCGGCGGCTCTGCACCAGGGCGGTGATCGACGGGGCATCGGTAAAGACCAGCCGCGCGGCGGGGATTAGTCGCGGCAGGGCGTGGCGCAACGGGTCTGGCGGGGCCGGTTCGGGCGCCGGCGGGCCGATCAGGCCGTGGGCGGCGTCGAAGGCCTGGCGTTGCCTGACCGCGCGGGCGATCTCGCGCGCCTCGGTATGGGCGCGGACGATGCCGGCGACGGAATTGTCATCGGCGATGGCAATCGCCGAGAGCGCGCAGCGCGCGGCACGCTGCATGAACTCCTCGGGGTGGGATGCCCCGGTGAGAAAGGTGAAATTCGAAGTGATCGACAGCTCGGCGAACATGGGATGGGGCGAATCTTTGGCAGGCTGGCAGTATATTCACCTTTTGTTCCTGGGTGGAGTCCAGAATGCCCCGGGGTCGCGCCGTTTAATTCGGGGTCGGAGGTTGCGTGCGGGCGCGGGCCCATCCCGGGGGGTGCCTGGCGCCGGGCCGGCGGTGGGGGGCTCTGCCCCCGTCCTTGCAGGACTCCCCCGGCGGTATTTGTGAAAAGAAGAAGCTGCGGGGGAGGGCGTGTGGCTTATGCCGGGGGCCCTGGCCCGGCGCGGGATCGCGATCAGAGGTCGCGCAGGATGAGCCTAGTCGAGAGCGCGCGCGGGTCGGTCCTGAGCTCGATCAGCGCCGGGGTGTCGGCGGCCAGGGCCTGCGCCATGGCCGCGGGGAAACCGGCATCCTCGGTCACGGTCAGGCCCAGGGCGCCGTAGCTCCGGGCCCAGGCGGCGAAATCGGGGTTTTTCAGCCGGGTGCCGGAGACCCGGCCGGGATATTTGGCCTGCTGGTGCATGCGGATAGTGCCATACATGCCGTTGTTGACCAGCAGGACGATCACCTTGGCGCCATGGTCGCAGGCGGTGCCGAATTCCTGCGCCGTCATCTGGAAACAGCCGTCGCCGGCGAAACAGATCACCGGGCGGTCGGGGTGATGCAGCGCGGCGGCCACCGCGGCGGGCAATCCGTAGCCCATCGAGCCCGAGGTCGGCGCCAGCTGGGTGCGGAAGCGGTGCCAGCGGTAGTAGCGGTGCAGCCAGCCGCAGTAATTGCCGGCGCCATTGGTCAGGATCGCGGTGTCGGGCAGGGTGTCGCGCAGATGCACCAGGACCTGTTCCATATGCAGGTCGCCGGGGGTGTCCTCGGGCGCCTGCCAGTCCTGATAGGCGGCATGGGCCTCGGCGACCAGCGCGCCGCGGCCCCGCGCCGGGGCCTCTGCCGCGGCAGCCAGTTGCCGGGCAACCTGGCCGGCCTGGGCGGCGACGGCCAGCGCCGGATGGTAGACATGGCCGGGCTCGCTCGGGTCGGGGTGGACGTGAAGGAGCTTTTGTTCCGGCACCGGCGGGGTGACCAGCGTGTAACCGGCGGTTGTCATCTCGCCCAGACGGGCGCCGAGGCAGAGCAGCACATCGGCCGCGCGCAGACGCTCGGCCAGCGCCGGATTGGCGGCGATGCCCATGTCGCCGGCGTAATTGGGGTGACTGTTGTCGAAATAATCCTGGCAGCGCAGCGAGGTGGCGACGGGGATCTGCGCCGTTTCGGCAAAGTCTTGCAGCGCAAGCCGGGCCTCTTCGGACCAGAGCGGGCCGCCTGCGAGGATCAGCGGCCGTTCCGCCCCGTTCAGCGCCGCGAGAATGGCGGCGATGTCGCTGTCGGCGGCGCGGCCCGAGGGCGGGTTGGCGGCGGGCACCACGGCGGCCTCGCAGGCGGCCGAGAGCATGTCTTCCGGCAGGGCGAGCACGACCGGGCCGGGGCGGCCCGATTGCGCCACGTGGAAGGCGCGCGAGATATATTCCGGGATGCGCTCGGTGCGGTCGATCTCGGCCACCCATTTCGCCAGCGGCGCGAACATGGCGCGGTAGTCGACCTCCTGAAAGGCCTCGCGGTCACGCTGGTCGCTGGCGACCTGGCCGATGAAGAGCACCATCGGCGTGCTGTCCTGCATCGCCACATGCACGCCGGCGCTGGCATTGGTGGCGCCGGGGCCGCGGGTGACAAAGCAGATGCCGGGGGTGCCGGTGAGCTTGCCATGGGCCTCGGCCATCATCGCCGCGCCGCCTTCCTGGCGGGCGACCACGGTGTCGATGCCCGACAGATAGAGGCCGTCGAGCGCGGCGAGATAGCTTTCGCCGGGGACGCAGAAGACGCGGGTGGTGCCCTGGGCCTTGAGGGCGTCGACGAGGATTTGGCCGCCGTGGGGCATGGGGGGCTCCTTGGGATGTGCTGCGGAAGGGCCGGGGCGAACCCGGGCCTGCCGGGGGTGCGGGTTACATGTCTTTCATGGCGGCGAGGAAGGCGGCGACCTCGGCGAGGCTGTTGTAGTGGCACATGGAGACCCGGATGCAGGAGGGCTGGCCCAGCGGGTCGAGGATGTTGCCGGAATAATGGTCGGCCTTGCGGGTGTGGGTGCGGATGCCCTGGGCGTTCAGCGCGGCGACGATCTCTTCCGAGGGCACGCCTTCGCGCCAGAAGCTGACCAGGCCTTCGCGCGCCGGGTTGTCCACGCCACCGACGATCTCGACGCCGGGCAGTTCCGCCAGGCCGGGCAGGTTGCCGGTGCCGTGAAGCATTGCCCGGGTCAGCGCCTGTTCGTGGTCGTGGATGGCCTGGCCGGCGGCGAGGACGCGGGCGCGGCGATCGGTTGCGTCGGAGACCTGAGCGCCGAGCCAGTCGAAATAGCCCACCACGTCGGAGAAGGTGGCATAGGCGCCGGTGTCGCGGGTACCGAATTCCCAGTTCTCTTCGGGCCCGCCTTGCAGCCCTTCGAGGCGGAGCCTGGAGAACCGGTCGGACACCCAGGCGATGCCGTAGCCATGCCGCGAGAAGACCTTGTAAGGCGAGATCACATAACCGTCGATGTCATAGCTTTCGATGTCGATGCGTCCGTGGCTGGCGTGCTGGATGCCGTCGACGAAGATCAGGCAATCGGGCGATTTGGCGCGGATGGCGCGGGTGATCGCCGGCAGGTCCATCGCCATGCCGGTCACCGGCGAGGTGTGCAGGATCGTGGCGACGGCGGTGTCGGCGGTGATCTGCGCGGCATAGGCTTCGGCGGTGACCAGGCCGGTGGCATCGTCATGCGCCACGGCGATATAGTCACGGCCCGCCACATGCGCCCATTTGCGCGCCGCCGAGCGCGAGGCCGGGTGTTCGACGGTGGCGCCGATAACCGGACCGGGCCGCGCGCCGAGGATCATCGCCCGCAGCAGGCGAAAGGTCAGCTCGGTGCCCGACTCGCCGACAAAAAACTGCCCCGACCCGGCGCCGAAGAAGGTGGCCATGTCGGATTTGGCGGTGTCGATCGCCGCCACAAGCGCATGGGCGGCGGGGTTGTCGCGGCCCTGATTGTCGGGAATGGCTGCGAATTTCGTCGAAGTCTCGACCACCGAGTTCAGCGTCAGCGCGCCGCCGGCGTTTTCAAAGAACACGCGGGGGCCCTGGAAGGGGCAGCTTTCGACATGGGCAAAGCGGGCGCGGATGTCGGTCAGGAGGGGATCGGAAAACATGGGGCCTCGATAACTGGGAATGGGGCTCAGGCAGCCTGGGTGAGAGCGTCGGCCCGGGCAGCGACGGCAGCGATGGCGGCGTCGATGTCCTCGGGTGTGGTGCGGTGATTGGCAATGGCGGCCCGCAGGCAGGTGATGCCCCGGGCCTCGGTGGTGGAAAAGACGGCGGTGCCGTCGAGTTGCAGGCTGGCGGCAATGGCCTTGTTGAGCGCGGTCTGCGCCTTGGGCGGCAGGCTGGCGTCGGCGGTAAAGACGCAGAGGTTGGAAATCACCGGGGCCATGAGCGCCATGGCCGGCCGGGCAGTGACGGCCGCGCCCATGCGGGCGGCGGCCCGGCAATTGCCGGTGATGGCGGCGCCGAGCCCGGCGGCGCCATAGCTCTCGACCGCGCACCAGACCTTGAGCGCCCGGGCGCCGCGCGACAGGTCGGTGCCGAAATCGCAGAACCAGGGGTCTCCGCCCGACAGCCCCTCGCCGTGGCTGGCAAGATAGGCGGGGCGGGCGGCGAAGGTGGCGAAATGCTCGTCACCGTTGCGGATCAGGCAGAGGCCGCAGTCATAAGGCACATACATCCACTTGTGGAAGTCGCAGGCCAGGCTGTCGGCGCGTTCGATGCCGTCGGTGAGCGCCCGCCAGGGGGCGTCGGCAAGCCGGGCCCAGGCCCCGAAGGCGCCATCGATATGCAGCCAGAGCGCTTCGTCACGGGCGATGTCGGCCAGCGCGTTCAGATCGTCGAAACGGCCGAAATCGACCGATCCGGCGGTGCCGACGATGACAAAGGGCGTGGCACCCTGGGCGCGGTCCTCGGCGACGGCGGCGCGCAGGGCATCGCAATCCATGCCGCGATCGTCTTCGGGGATGCGGCGCAGGTTGTCGGCGCCGATGCCCAGCAGTTCGATCGCCTTGCGGGTGGCATTGTGCACGCCCGCGCCGGCATAGGCGGTGAGACGGCCCCGCACGCCCGTGCTGCGCACCGCGGGCCCCAGCGCGCGCTGGCGGGCGGTGGCCAGCGCCAGGACGGTGGCCTGGGAGGTGCCGGTGACCAGCACACCCGAGGCGGTCTCGGGGAAGCCCATGATGCGGCGCGACCAGTCGATCACCGCGCGTTCGACGTGGATCATGCCGTGATCGCGGCCGCCGCAATTGGCGTTCACCGTCGCCGCTGCCATTTCCGACAGCAGCCCTGAGGCCAGCCCGGTGCCATGCACCCAGCCCCAGAATCGCGGATGGGTGTTGCCGGTGCCGAAGGGCAGTACGTCGTCGATCAACCGTTGCGCGGTGGCGGCCTCGCCCCGGGCGGTGCCGTCAAGCGCATAGCTCTGGCGGGTCGCCTCTGGCAGTGGCTGCCAGGGATGGGCGCGGGCCTCGGCCAGCCGGTCGATGCAGGCATCGAGCAGCACATGCGCGGTCTTGCGGAAATCGTCCCAGTCCTCGGGGTCGAGCGTATCGGTCATTGTGTCGTCTCGTGGTTTCCTGCGGAGCATAGGGCCGCCGCCGCGCCGTGCAAGCCGGGATCCGGGAACCCATGGCAAAGCACGAGGCGGGAGCGGCCCCGGATCAGGGTCCGGGGCGCAATGCGCCGGGTTCGCCGGGGTGGGGCGCGAAAGAAGGGGTGATCTAAAATGAGAATGGTTCTCAATTTCATTGACATCCGGTCAAGGGCGCGCATATTGGCGCAAAGACACGTCAATTCAGGAGGACTGCATGCTGCGAGGGATAATGGCCGCGATGGCGCTGGCCGCCGCAGGGCCGGTGGCGGCCCAGGAGTTCAAGGTTGTCACCACCTTTACCGTGATTGCCGACATGGCACAGAACGTGGCCGGCGAGGCGGCCGAGGTGGTCTCGGTCACCAAGCCGGGGGCGGAAATCCATGGCTACGAGCCGACGCCGCGCGATCTGGTCAATGCGGTGGATGCCGATCTGGTGTTGTGGAACGGAATGAACCTCGAGCTCTGGTTCGAACAATTCCTCGCCAACCTCGGCGAGAAACCCTCGGCGGTGGTCAGCACCGGTGTGGCCGAGATCCCGATTTCCGAAGGCGCCTATGAAGGCAAGCCCAATCCCCATGCCTGGATGTCGCTGGACAACGCGCTGATCTATGTCGACAACATCCGCGACGCCCTGTCCGCGCACGACCCGGAAAATGCCGAGACCTATGCCGCCAATGCCGAGCGCTACAAGGCGGAGATCTCCGCCGCCATCGGTCCGCTGCGCGATCTCATCGACGAGGTGCCCGAGGGCCAGCGCTGGCTGGCGACCTGCGAGGGGGCGTTTTCCTATCTGGCGCGGGATTTCGGGCTGCAAGAGGTCTATCTCTGGCCGATGAACGCCGATCAGACCGGCACGCCGCAGCAGGTGCGGCGGATGATCGACACCATCCGCGACCGCGAAATTCCGGTGGTGTTCTGCGAAAGCACGGTGAACACCGACCCCGCAAAACAGGTCGCCCGTGAAACCGGCGTGCGCTATGGCGGCGAGCTCTATGTGGATTCGCTGTCCGAGGCGGAGGGGCCGGTGCCGACCTATCTCGATCTGCTGCGGGTCACCACCGAGACCGTGGTCGAGGGCTTGACCGGTGGCTAGAATCGGCATCAAGGAATTCGACACGGCCGGGCTTTGGGTGCGCGATCTGGCGGTGACCTATCGCAACGGTGTCACCGCGTTGAAATCGGCCAGTTTCGCCGTGCCCAAAGGCTCTATCGCTGCCCTGGTGGGGGTGAACGGCGCCGGAAAATCCACCCTGTTCAAGGCGATCATGGGGTTTCTGCCCGCCGCGAAAGGCGAGATCGGCATTCTGGGGCAGGGGGTGAAAGCCTCTTTGAAACAGGGGCTTGTGGCCTATGTGCCGCAGGCCGAAGAGGTCGACTGGAGCTTTCCTGTCCTGGTCGAGGACGTGGTGATGATGGGCCGCTTCGGCCGCATGGGCCTGTTGCGCATCCCCTCGGCCGGAGACAAGGCGGCGGTTCAGGCGGCGCTGGAGCGGGTGGGCATGCAATCCTATCGCAAGCGCCAGATCGGCGAGTTGTCCGGTGGCCAGCGCAAGCGGGTCTTCCTCGCCCGGGCGCTGGCACAGGAGGGCCAGGTGATCCTGCTCGACGAGCCATTCACCGGCGTCGACGTGCAGACCGAAGAGGCAATCATCGCCCTGCTGCACGAGCTGCGCGAGGAGGGCAAGGTGATGCTGGTCTCGACCCACAATCTCGGTTCGGTGCCCGAGTTCTGCGATCAGGTGGTGCTGGTCAAGGGCACCGTGCTGAACTACGGCCCGACCAAAGAGGTCTTTACCCAGAGGAATCTCGAAGCCGCCTTTGGCGGTGTGCTGCGGCACTTCGTGCTGGGCGGCGCCGATCTGCATGACGACGAGGACGAGCGGGCGGTGACAATCCTGTCCGACGACGAGCGGCCCTTTGTCATGTACGACGATCAGGCCCGCACCGTCGGGCCGCGCAGCGAGGAGGAAGAATGAGCCTGCTGCTCGAACCCTTTTCCTATGGCTACATGACCAACGCCATGTGGGTCAGCGCCCTGGTCGGCGCGGTCTGTGCCTTTCTCTCGGCCTATCTGATGCTCAAGGGCTGGTCGCTGATCGGCGATGCGCTGAGCCATTCCATCGTGCCGGGGGTCGCCGGCGCCTATATGCTGGGGCTGCCCTTCGCGCTGGGCGCCTTCCTGTCGGGCGGGCTGGCGGCCGGGGCGATGCTGTTTCTCAATCAGCGCACCGGCCTCAAGGAAGACGCGATCATCGGCATCATCTTCACCAGCTTCTTCGGGCTGGGGCTGTTCATGGTTTCGGTCTCGCCGGTCTCGGTCGATGTGCAGACCATCATCCTTGGCAATGTGCTGGCGATCACGCCGGAGGACACCTTGCAGCTTGCGGTGATCGGCTTTGTCTCGCTGGCGGTGCTGCTGGTGAAGTGGAAGGACTTGATGGTCGCCTTCTTCGACGAAAACCACGCCCGCTCGATCGGGTTGAAGCCCGAGCAGCTGCGCTTTGTCTTCTTCGTGCTGCTCTCGGCCTCCTGCGTGGCGGCCTTGCAGACCGTCGGGGCGTTTCTGGTGATTGCCATGGTGGTGACGCCCGGGGCGACCGCCTATCTGCTGGCCGACCGCTTTCCCGTGTTGCTGGTGATCAGCGTCACCATCGGCGCGGTGACCTCCTTTGTCGGCGCCTATGTCTCCTATTTCCTCGATGGCGCCACCGGCGGCATCATCATCACCTTGCAGACAACGGTCTTCCTGCTGGCCTTCTTCTTTGCGCCCAAACACGGGCTGCGCGCGGCACGGGCCCGGGCGGCCGAAGCGCTGAGGGAGGCATGATGGACACGCTGCTTGCGCCCTTCCTCTTTCCTTTCATGCAGAACGCCTTTCTGGCGGCGCTGCTGCTGGCCGCGCCGACCGCGATCCTGAGCTGCTTTCTGGTGCTCAAGGGCTGGTCGCTTATGGGCGACGCGGTGAGCCATGCGGTGCTGCCGGGCGTGGTGCTGGCTTATATCCTGAACATTCCGCTGATCATCGGGGCCTTTGCGGCGGGGATGACCTGTGCGCTGGCCACCGGGTATCTGAATGCCAATTCCCGGATCAAGCAGGACACCGTGATGGGGGTGGTGTTTTCGGGCATGTTCGGCCTTGGTATGGTGCTCTATGTCAAGGTGCAGACCAATGTGCACCTCGATCACATCCTGTTCGGCAACATGCTGGGTGTCGGCGCGGCGGATCTCTGGACTGCGGGGATTGTCGGCGCCTTTGTCACCGCGGTGCTGGTGTTGAAATGGAAGGACCTGCTGCTGCATGCCTTCGATCCGGCGCAGGCGCAGGCCATCGGGCTGCCGGTGGGCTGGCTGCATTACGGCATGTTGGCGATCCTGTCGCTGACCATCGTCGCAGTGCTGAGCGCGGTGGGGCTGATCCTCGCCATCGGGCTGTTGATCGCGCCGGGGGCGATCGCTTTCCTGCTGACGCGGGAGTTCCGGCACATGCTGATGGTGGCGGTGGCGGTGAACCTGAGCGCGATGCTTGGCGGGGTCTACGCCAGCTTCTGGCTCGACAGCGCGCCGGCACCGACAGTGATCCTGATGCTGACCGGCTGGTTCGTCCTGGCGTTCCTCTGGCGGCAATGGCGGAATGCGCGGCGCGAAAGCGCGGTTTGAGGTTTGGGGAGAGGTCGCGGGTCAAGCCCGGGACGGCGTTTGGCGTGGGGTCAGGCGGTCCAAGTCGCCGGATGGCGGCGCACGGGGCCTGAAGGCAGATGCCATATCGGGGGCTGGCCGTTCACCGTGAGCGGCGGCGACATGCGCTGCGCCGGGCCCCAGCCGGTCTCTTCGATGCTGTCGGTGTAGTCCGCGTCAGTGGCGGTGATCGGCGTCTGCGGCGTCAGGCTTCCCGTGGCGGACATCAGGCACTCGGCGGTGCGCGCCAGCGACAGCTCGGCGCGGGTGGTCTGGCCGCCGGCGCGCCGGGCGAGGCCGCGCAGCGCGGTGGCAGCCATCAGATAGCCGGTGCCGTGATCGAGCGCCTGCACCGGCAAGGGCAGCGGCCGGTCGAGACCGGCCTGCCGCATGCCTTCGGCGGCAATGCCGCAGGACATCTGCACCAGCGAATCAAAGCCGCGCCTGTCGCCCCAGGGCCCGCTGCGCCCATAGGCCGAGAGACTGACATCGATCAGCCCGGGATTGAGCGCGCGCCGTGCCTCCGGCCCATAGCCCAGCCCCTCGAGCGCGCCGGGGCGATAGCCGTGCAGCAGGATATCGGCCGAAGCGAGAAGCCGCTCAAAGGTCTTGCGATCCTCGGCCCGGTGCAGGTCGAGCCCGGCGCAGCGCTTGCCGAGATTGACTTCGGCCTCGGCGGCGGGTTCCGACCAATGCGGCGGGTCGATGCGCAAGACCTGGGCGCCGAAGCCGGCCAGAAACCGCGTCGCGACCGGCCCGGCCAGCACCCGCGTCAGATCGAGCACCCGGCAGCCGGCGAGCGAGGCCTTGCCCGGCGCGCAATCCTCGGCGTCCTGCCAGCGCACCAGAGGTTCGGCCCCGACGGCGCGGCCCTGCGGATGGCGCTGCCACGCCTCGGCGCTGCGCATGGCGGCGGCGCAGCCTCCGGCGGCAACGATCGCGCTTTCCAGCGCCTCGGCCTGCCAGGTGGCGACCGCCGCCTGCACCTCGGCCGGCACGGCGGCACAACCCAGCACCGAGAGCGCGGCGTCGCGGTGATGCGGGGCATTGGTATGCAGGCGGATGAAGCCGTCGCCGGCGGCGTAATTTCCGGCAATCGGATCCCAGACCGAGGGCATCTCCCAGCCTTGCGGGCGCAGGGTGAAATCGAACCAGAGCGAGGCAAGGCGCCGGTCGATGCTCACCGCCTCGGCACTCTTTCCATCAAGCGCGGCCAGCGCGGTTCCGGCGGCGGCGATGGTGGCCGAGGCGAAATCGCTGACCGCATGGATCGAGGGCAGGGCGCCGCGCCCGACCTCGCGAAACGGCGTGGCATCGAGGTCCAACGCCTGCGTGATCTGCGGCCAGTAGGAATGGGTCATCTCGCTCTCCGGTTGGGGCTGGCGCAGCCTAGGCGTCGGCGCGCCCGAAGGGCAAGGCGTGCCTAGCTGCGGGTGGCTTTCTCGGCGATGCCCGAGGTGCCCTGGCGGCGGGCCAGTTCGGTGAGCACGGCGTCAAGCGGGATGTCCCGCGCGGCCAGCATGACCAGCAGGTGATAGAGCACGTCGGCGGCCTCGTAGGTGAGGTTCTCGGCGTCGCCCTTGGCTGCGGCAATGATCGCCTCGATCGCCTCTTCCCCGAATTTCTCGGCGCATTTCTCCGGCCCCTTGGCCAGCAGCTTGGCGGTCCAGGAGCTGTCGGGATCAGCGCCCTTGCGCGCCGCGATCACCGCTTCGAGATCGTGCAACACGCTCATGTCAGCCTCATCGCGATGCCGGCGGCGGCCATATGGGCCTTGGCCTCGGCGATGGTGTGATCGCCAAAATGAAAGATCGAGGCGGCCAGCACCGCCGAGGCGCCGCCCTCGGTCACGCCCTCGACCAGATGGTCGAGCGTGCCGACGCCGCCCGAGGCGATCACCGGCACGGAAACCGCATCCGAGATCGCCCGAGTCAGCGGAAGGTTGAAGCCGGCGCGGGTGCCGTCCCGGTCCATCGAGGTCAGCAGGATCTCTCCGGCGCCCTTCTCGGTGACCAGTTGCGCGAATTCCACCGCGTCGATGCCGGTGGGCTTGCGGCCGCCATGGGTGAAAATCTCCCATTTGCCGGGCGACACGGTCTTGGCGTCGATGGCGCAGACGATGCACTGGCTGCCGAACTGGTCGGCGGCCTCGGCGATCACATCGGGGTTGGCCACGGCGGCGGAATTGAAGCTCACCTTGTCGGCCCCGGCGAGCAGCAGCTTGCGCACGTCCGCCGCGGTGCGGACGCCGCCGCCGACGGTGAGCGGGATGAAGCATTGTTCGGCGGTGCGCTGCACCACATCCATCATCACGCCGCGATTTTCATGCGTCGCGTGGATGTCGAGAAAGCAGAGCTCGTCGGCGCCGGCGAGGTCATAGGCGCGAGCCGATTCCACCGGGTCGCCGGCATCGCGGAGATCGACGAAGTTCACGCCCTTGACGACGCGGCCATCGGCGACGTCCAGGCAGGGGATGATGCGGGTCTTGAGCATGGGGGTCTCTTACGGCGTGGCGCCGGGCGGGGCAAGCTGGCTGTTGCCGCAGCGGGTCGGGCACGCGGGCGCGGCGCCAGCGACGAGCGTGCTGTTGACCGCCAGCCCGTCGCCATCCGCCGGGATCGGGACCGGGCGCGTCAGGGAAAGCGTGGTCGCGGGAAGGGGCGGGCCTCAGCCTGCCATCACCGAGAGCGCCTCACGCAGGTCGAAGGCCCCGTCATAGAGTGCCCGGCCCGAGATCGCGCCGTTGAGCGGCGCGCCGCAGTTGCGCAACGCCTTGAGGTCGTCGAGCGAGGACACGCCGCCGGAGGCGATCACCGGAATCGAGACGGCGTTGGCCAGCGCCGCGGTGGCCTCGACGTTCGGGCCCTGCATCGCGCCGTCGCGATTGATGTCGGTATAGATGATTGCGGCGACGCCGGCATCCTCGAAGCTCTGCGCCAGCTCGGTGCCCTCGACATCGGTCTCTTCGGCCCAGCCCTTGGTGGCGACCATGCCGTTGCGGGCATCGATGCCGACGGCGACCTGACCGGGAAAGGCGCCGGCCGCTTCGCGCACCAGCTTGGGGTCTTCGACTGCGGCGGTGCCGAGGATGACCCGCGCCAACCCCTTGTTGAGCCAGCTCTCGATCGTTTTCATGTCGCGGATGCCACCGCCCAGCTGGGTCGGCACGGCGGTTGCGGCGAGGATCGCCTCGACCGCGCCGGCATTGACCGGGCCGCCGACAAAGGCACCGTTTAGATCGACCAGATGCAGCCATTCACAGCCCGCCTCGACAAAGGACCGCGCCTGATCGGCGGGGTCGTCGTTGAAGACGGTGGCCTTGTCCATGTCGCCGCGCAGCAGACGCACGGCCTTGCCGTCCTTGAGGTCGATGGCAGGGTAGAGGATCATTGTCGCAAATACCTTCGGTCGCAGTTCGGCGGCGTGTGGCACGTCACGTCGCGGAATGCAATGGACCCGACGTCACAGTTGCGCGGGAGGGCGCAAGGGTCGCAGGCTCGAGGCGCACTCAGGGAGGAGACCGAGATGAAAAGACTTGCACTGACCGTTGCCGCGCTGACGCTGGCGGCGGGGGCGGCCCTGGCCGATCCGGCCGAGGGCGTCTGGCAGACCCAGCCGGATGACGGGGCCTATGCCCATGTGACAATTGCCCCTTGCGGCCAGAGGCTTTGCGGCACGATCAGTCGCACCTTCAAGGGCAGTTCCGAATACAATTCGCCGAACAAGGGCAAACAGCTGGTGATGGGGATGACGCCGCAGGGCAACGGCAAATACACCGGCAAGGTCTGGCGGCCGTCGAACGGCAAGATCTACAACGGCAAGATGCAGGTGAGCGGAAAGACGCTCAAAATGTCCGGCTGCATCGCCGGCGGCCTGCTGTGCAGCTCTCAGGTCTGGACTCGACTCAAGTGACCGGCATCATGAAGCAGGGGCGCGATCGGCGCGCCCCACGCTTCTGACAGGAGACCGGCCATGGGCCGAGGTCTGAAACGCGCCGTTTGTCTTGGCGCTGTCATATGCACCCTGGCGGCTGCCGTTGGCGCCGATCCGCTGGTCGGGCTCTGGGCCTCGCCACCGGACGGCAAGGGCCAGACCGGCATCGTCCAGATCAAACCCTGCGGCGACGCCTATTGCGGCACGCTGATCAAGGCCTTCGATCCGAACGGCAAGCAGATCGTCACCAAGAACGTCGGCAAACGCCTGCTCTGGGGGATGAAACCCATGGGCGGCGGCCTCTATGGCGAGGGGCGGGTCTTCGTGCCGATCTTTGGCCGGGATTATCCGGCCGAGGTCACGCTTTCGGGGACGCGGATGACCGTGAAAGGCTGTGCCGCGCTGGTCTGCAAGGCGCAGAAATGGCGGCGCGCGCAATAGGCGTCACGGGGCCCAGCGCAGGAAGTTGGCAATCATGCGCAGCCCGTTGCCCTGGCTTTTCTCGGGGTGGAACTGCATGCCGACCATGGTGTCGCGACCGATGACGGCGGTGACATCGCTGCCGTAATCCACATGCGCTATCCGTTCGCCGGGCTCGGTGACGCGGACGTGGTAGGAATGGACGAAATAGGCATGGGCGCCGGTCTCGATCCCGTCGAGCACCGGGTGCGGGCTGTCGACCACCAGGTCGTTCCAGCCCATATGCGGCACCTTGAGCGCGGGATCGGTGGGGGCGATCCTGACCACCTCGCCGCCGATCCAGCCAAGGCCCGGCGTGTCCTCGTATTCGCGGCCCATCGTGGCCATCAACTGCATGCCGACGCAGATGCCGAGAAACGGGCGGCCCTGCACCTCGACCGCCTCGACCATGGCGTCATACAGCCCGGAATGGCCTTTCAGTTCGCGCATGCAGGCGGGAAAGGCGCCATCGCCGGGCAGGACGATGCGGTCGGCCCGGGCGACGACATCGGCATCGCCGGTCACTACCACCTCGCCACCGCCGACCTCGCCCGCCATGCGCTGAAAGGCCTTCTCGGCAGAGTGAAGGTTGCCGGATTCGTAGTCGATGATTGCCGTGAGCATGGGCCAGGTCCTTCGGATGGAACGGCGTGAGGGGTCGCGCAAATCGCCCGCGGGGTCAAGGGGCGGTCACCTGTCCGGTTCTGGCGGCGTGCCGATCCGGTCGAGCAGGGCCAGCACCGCGTCCTCGGGCGCGGGGCCGGGGCCGAAGCGCCCGGTCAGGATCAGCAGCGCAAACCCGTGAACCAGCGACCAGACCTGGGTCTCGATGATCAGGGGGTCGGTGCCCGGCGGCACGAATGGCGCGCAGGCGTCGCGCAGGACCTGATAGGAGGGTGTGGAGCTCTCCCGCATGTCGGTGATCTTTTTGGAATGGGCGCGGAAGCTGAAGATCAGGTCATAAAGCGCCGGCTCTTCGCGGGCAAAGGCGAGATAGCCCTTGCAGATGCCGTGCAGCCGTCCGCGCGGCGTCTGCGGCCCGGCATCGGCGAAATCGAGCATGCGATGACGGAACCGGACAAAGCCCTCCTGCGCGATGGCCACCCGCAACCCGTCGATCCCGTCGAAGTGATGCGCCGGCGCGGCATGGGACACGCCAGCCCGCGCCGCGCATTTGCGCAGGGTCAGCGCGTCGAGCCCGCCCTCCGTCAACAATTCTATGCCGGCTTCGATCAGCGCCTGGCGCAGGTTGCCGTGATGGTGGCTGGCCTTGTCTTTGGTGTCGCTCATGCAGGCCGGATAAGCGGCTGGGTTGACAGCGTCAAGCGACTCGCATAATTGACAGTGTAAAGTTTACACCGTCAAGCTACACGACGATCTGCATGAGGAGGCCCTGCAATGCCCACCACCTGGACGACAAGAGCCCGCATTTTTCTGTTCTGGTTTCTGCCGCTCGCGGTGGCGCTGGTGTCCTGGCGGTTCATCCCGCTGGGGGTGGAGGCCTCGATGAACTTCATGGCACATCACCTGGAGGGCCGGGCGCTGGCGCTCTATGCGCATATCGGGATCGCGCCGCTGGTGCTGGCACTGGTGCCCTTTCAGGTCAGCCCTCGTCTGCGGGCCTGGTGGCCCGCGTTGCATCGCTGGACCGGCCGGGCCTATGCGCTGGGCGTGCTGGTGTCTGGGGTGGCCGCGCTGTCGCTGGCGGCGCATTCGTCGGCCGGGCGCGTTGCCGGACTGGGCTTTGGCCTGCTGGGCCTGCTCTGGATCGCGATCACCGCCCAGGCGGTGCGGCTGGCGATGTTGCGCCGGATCGCCGCGCACCGGGTCTGGATGATCCGGTCGGCGGCGCTGACTCTGGCCGCCGTCACGCTACGGCTGGAGTTGCCGATCCTGGTGGGAGTGCTAGGCTTCGAACAGGGATATCCGATTGTCGCATGGTCCTGCTGGGTGCCGAACCTGATCGTCGCGGAATGGATCATCCGACGGCAGCAGAAGGGAGCGCTGCGCGCCTGATCGCGGCGCTTAGCGCAGGTGGAAGATGTGGTCGAAGATCTCGGGTTCGAGCGGCGTGCCGTCAACGGTGGCGGCATGCTGGCGGAAGGCCTTGAAGCCGGCCGGCACAAAGGCGGCAAAGGTGGCGCTGTCGAGAAAGATGTATTTGCTGTTCTCGGGGGTGAACTCGAACCAGCCGGGATCATCGAAGGTCCCGGCATAGACGCCCAGCCTGTCCGGCCAGCGCGAAAAGGTCAGGTGGGTCTTGGTGCCGCAGGTGTCGCAGAAATGCACCTGAACATCCTGGCCACTGCCCTCGGAGACATGGGTATAGACCTTGGGGCTGCCCCGGGTGATCGCAAAGACGGGCAAATCAAAGATCGGCTCCACCATGCCGGATGTCCCGGTGGCGCGCTGGCAGAAATGGCAGAAACAGGCCGTGACCCAGAGCGGGGGCGCGGTGACGTGATAGCGCAGCGCGCCACAAAGGCAGCCGCCCGGTTGATCGGTCATGGTGTCTCGCCTTTTCGATGACGGTCCCGCCGCCAGACTGGCATGCGCCATGCGGCTGTGACAACCGGTATCACCCGGCCCGTGCCGCACGGGATCGCCCGCCCCGGCGGCCTCGCGGCGGACCGCGACCGTTTGCCCTGGCTAAAGCGCGCCTTTGGTCGAGGGGATCGCATCGGCCTTGCGCGGGTCGAGTTCGACCGCCTCGCGCAGGGCGCGGGCGACGGATTTGAAGGCGGCTTCGGTGATGTGGTGGCTGTTGAGCCCGTGCAGCGCATCGATGTGCAGCGTGATGCCGCCATGGGTCGACAGCGCCTGAAAGAATTCACGCACCAGTTCGGTGTCGAAAGTGCCGATCTTGGGGCTGGGCAGGTCGACATTCCAGATCAGGAAGGGCCGTGCCGACAGGTCCAGCGCCGCACGCACCAGCGCATCGTCCATCGGCAGAAGGCAGGCGCCATAGCGGCGAATGCCGGTCTTGTTGCCCAGCGCCTGAACCAGCGCCTGACCGATGGCGATGCCGGTGTCCTCGACGGTGTGGTGATCGTCGATATGCAGGTCGCCTTCGGCGCGGATCGTCATGTCGATCAGCGAGTGCCGCGACAATTGGTCGAGCATGTGGTCGAAGAACCCCACGCCGGTCTGGTTGTCATAGGCCCCGGTGCCGTCGAGATCGAGGGTGACGGAAATGCTGGTTTCGGCGGTCTGGCGGGTGATCGTGGCTGTGCGCATCTGGCTCGTCCTTCAAAGTCAGCGCCTTATAGGCCGGGGCGGGCAGGGCTCCAAGAGGGCCGTCACCGGTTTTCGCCGCTTGTGCGCGCCGGGCCACTGTGCCAGCCTCTGGCCTGCCGAGCACGGCGCGAACCAGTGAGGAATGCCGATGACCACCTGCGTCTTTGTCCAGTTGCGTTGCAAGCCGGGGACCACCTACAAGGTGGCCGAGGAGATCGTGCTGCGGGAAATCCACTCGGAACTCTATTCCACCAGCGGCGATTTCGACCTGATGCTCAAGCTCTACATCCCCGAAAGCGAGGATGTCGGCAAATACATCAACGATCACCTGCTCGACATTGCCGGCATCGAACGCTCGCGCACCACGCTGACCTTCAAGGCGTTCTGAGGCGGCGCGGCCGCGACTGGAGCGGAAAACAGCGGTTACCTGGCCCCGTAGGGCAATTCTTTTTGATCTGATCGAGTGAGTTTGGAGCGGGCGAGGCGATTCGAACGCCCGACCCTAACCTTGGCAAGGTTATGCTCTACCCCTGAGCTACGCCCGCATCCGTTTGGCCATCTCTGGCCTGGGGTTCCCTATGGAGCGGGCGAGGCGATTCGAACGCCCGACCCTAACCTTGGCAAGGTTATGCTCTACCCCTGAGCTACGCCCGCATATCCATGGGTGTGGCGGATTTATAAACTGTTGGCGCGGCCTGCAAGCGGAAAATGCCGGCGCGGGGCAAAAAAGCGCCGAAACCGGGACCGGGGCGAATATATGGCGCCGCGCGCCGTGCCGGATGCGGCTTTCTTATCCGGGGTCGATCGGGTAGCTGCGGGCGAAAATGCGACGGCGGCAGCGGCGCCGGGAATTGGCAAGGCAAAAGAGGGGCATCATGGTGGAGCAGACCGCGCGACGGCGCCTCAACAAGGCTGCGGGGCTGGCCTCGGTTGGTGTGGCCGGGGTTCTCGTGCTGGCCAAGCTATGGGCCTTTGCCGCCACCGGATCATTGGCGATCGCCGCCTCGGCTGCGGACAGCGCGCTGGATCTGCTGGTGTCCGCCACTGCCTTCATGGCGATTCTCTATGCGGCGCGGCCGCCCGATGCCGATCATGCCTTTGGCCACAGCTCGGCCGAAGACCTCGCGGCGCTGGCCCAGTCGGTCGCGATCTCGGTGGCCGGCGTGGCCATCGGGCTTTCGGCCTTTGCCCGGTTTTCGGCAGGCGCGCCGCCGGTGCTGCGGGCCGAGGGGCTGGGGCTGGCCATCATGGGCGGGTCGGTCGCTCTGACCCTGGCGCTGGTGTTGTTTCAGCGCTGGGTGGCGCGGCGTACCGGCAATCGCATCGTCGCGGCCGACAGCTTGCATTATCTCGGCGACCTGATTCCCAATCTCGGCGCCATCCTCTCATTGCTCGCGGCGCGCTATCTCGGCGTGGTCATCGTCGACACGCTTGTCGCGCTTCTGGCGGCGGCGCTGATGATCATCGGCGCCGCGCGGATCGCGAAGCAGGCCGTCGATTCGCTGATGGACCGCAAGGCGCCCGATGCCATCGAGGGGATCATCGCGGCGCTGGCACGCGATCACCCCGGCGTGCGCGATTTTCACGACCTCAAGACGCGGATGGCCGGCTCTCAGATCTTTGTCGTGCTGCATATCGAGTTGGACGGCGATCAATCGCTGCGCGAGGCGCATGACATCGGCGCCGATCTCCGCCAGAAAATCCTCGCCGCCTGCCCGAATGCCGATGTCACCATCCACAAGGACGTCTGGCAGGGCGGATGAGCTGACGCCGAAACCATGAAAAACGCCCCCGCAGAGTGCTGCGGGGGCGTCGTTTTCGGGATATAGGGGGCCGTCAGTCCAGCTCGACCAGCAGGTCCTTGGCGTCGATCTGGCCGCCGGGCTGAACGTGGACCGCCGTGACAATGGCGGCCCGCTCGGCGTGGATGCCGGTTTCCATCTTCATCGCCTCGATGGTCAGCAGCAGATCGCCTTCCTTGACCTTGTCGCCCGGTTTGACGGCCACCGTCGCCACGACGCCCGGCATCGGCGCGCCGATGTGCTTGTCGTTGCCCAGCTCGGCCTTGGGCCGTGCGGCGGAAGAGGCGGCGGCCTTGCGGTCGGGCACGCGGATCACGCGCGGCTGGCCGTTGAGTTCGAAGAACACCTTCACCTCGCCGTCCTCGCCGGTCTCGCCAACCGCCTGAAGCCGGATTTCCAGCGTCTTGCCGGGGTCGATTTCCGCCGTGATCTCTTCGCCGGGCTGCATGCCGTAGAAGAAGGTATGCGTTGGCAGCGCGCGCACCGGGCCATAGCTGCGATGACGGCCCATGTAGTCGAGGAAGACCTTGGGATACATCAGGTAGCCATTCAGATCCTCGTCATCCACCTCATAGCCATTGAGTTCTTCCGACACCTGCTTGCGGGTCGCCTCGATATCGACCGGCTTGAGATGCTTGCCGGGGCGCTCGAGGTTGGGTTTCTCGCCCTTGAGCACCTTCTTCAGGATGCTCGCGGGGAAGCCGCCCGGCGGCTGGCCGAGGTTGCCCTTCATCATGTCGATTACCGAATCCGGGAAGGCCACGTCGGTGTCGGGGTCTTCCACCTGCGCCCGGCTCAGACCCTGCGACACCATCATCAGCGCCATGTCGCCCACCACTTTCGATGACGGCGTGACCTTGACGATATCGCCGAACATCATGTTGACGTCGGCATAGGCCTGCGCCACCTCGTGCCAGCGCTCCTCAAGCCCGAGCGAACGGGCCTGGGTCTTGAGGTTGGTGAACTGGCCGCCGGGCATCTCGTGCAGATAGACCTCCGAAGCCGGAGCCTGCATGCTCGATTCAAAGGCGGCGTACTGGCCGCGCACCGCTTCCCAGTAGTTCGAAATCTCGCGGATCGCGGCAATGTCGAGCCCGGTGTCACGCTCGGTAAAGCGCAGCGCCTCGACGATCGACCCCAACGTCGGCTGCGAGGTGTTGCCCGAGAGCGCATCCATCGCGCCATCGACGGCATCGACCCCGGCTTCGGCCGCAGCCATGATCGTGCCGATGCCGGCGCCCGAGGTGTCGTGGGTGTGGAAATGGATCGGCAGGCCGACCTCTTCCTTCAGCGTCTTGATCAGCGCGCCGGCGGCCGAAGGTTTCAGCAGCCCGGCCATGTCCTTGAGGCCCAGCACATGCGCGCCACCGTCGCGCAGCTGCTGGCCCATCTCGACATAATACTTCAGGTCGTATTTCGACCGGTCCGGATCGCGGAAATCGCCGGTGTAGCAGATCGTGCCTTCGCAGACCTTGCCCGCCTCCTGCACCGCGTCCATCGCCACGCGCATGTTCTCGACCCAGTTCAGGCTGTCGAAGACGCGGAAGACGTCGACGCCGGATTCCGCCGCCTGTTTGACAAAGAACTGCACCACGTTGTCTGGGTAGTTGGTATAGCCCACCCCGTTCGAGGCGCGCAGCAGCATCTGCGTCATCACGTTGGGCATCGCCGCGCGGATGTCGCGCAGCCGCTGCCAGGGGCATTCCTGAAGGAAGCGGTAGGCGACGTCGAAGGTCGCGCCGCCCCAGCATTCCACCGAAAACAGCTGCGGCAGCTTGGCGGCATAAGCAGGCGCCACCTTGATCATGTCGATCGAGCGCATCCGGGTCGCCAGAAGCGACTGGTGCCCGTCGCGCATCGCGGTGTCGGTGATCAGAACCTGCTTCTGCGCGGCCATCCAGTCGGCTACCGCCTGCGGGCCCTTTTCTTCGAGCAGGTTGCGGGTGCCGTAGGCAGGTTTCTCGCCAAAGGGCACCTGCGGCGGCTTGGCCGGTTTCAGCTCGGGGTGCGGCTTGGGACGGCCCTGCACCTCGGGATGACCGTTCACCGTGATGTCGGCGATATAGGTCAGAACCTTGGTGCCCCGGTCGCGGCGCTTCTTGAAATCGAAAAGCTCGGGCGTCTCGTCGATGAACTTGGTGTGGTACTGGTTGTTGAGAAAGGTCGGGTGCTTGAGCAGGTTCTCGACAAAGGCGATGTTGGTGCTGACGCCGCGCACGCGGAATTCGCGCAGCGCACGGTCCATGCGCGAAATCGCCTTTTCCGGTGTCTGCGCCCAGGCGGTGACCTTGGTCAGAAGGCTGTCATAGTAGCGGGTGATGACGCCGCCGGCATAGGCTGTGCCGCCATCGAGCCGGATGCCCATGCCGGTGGCCGAGCGATAGGCGGTGATCCGGCCATAATCGGGGATGAAGTTGTTCTGCGGATCCTCGGTGGTGACCCGGGTTTGCAGCGCGTGACCGTTGAGGCGGATGTCGTACTGGCTGGCCTTGCCGGTGGCCTCGGCCAGCGACTTGCCCTCGGCAATCAGGATCTGCGCCTGCACGATGTCGATGCCGGTCACTTCCTCGGTGACGGTGTGCTCCACCTGCACCCGCGGGTTGACCTCGATGAAATAGAACTTGCCGGTCTCCATATCCATCAGGAATTCGACGGTGCCGGCGCATTCATAGTTCACATGGGCGCAGATCTTGCGGCCGAGCTCACAGATTTCCTCGCGCTGTGCTTCGCTCAGATAGGGCGCGGGCGCGCGTTCCACGACCTTCTGGTTGCGCCTCTGGACCGAGCAGTCGCGTTCGTAGAGGTGGTAGATGTTGCCCTGCTTGTCGCCGAGGATCTGCACCTCGACGTGGCGGGCGCGGGTGATCATCTTTTCCAGATAGCCCTCGCCGTTGCCAAAGGCGGCCTCGGCCTCGCGCCGGCCTTCGAGCACCTTCTCCTCGAGCTCGTCCTCGGAAGAGATCGGCCGCATGCCACGACCGCCGCCGCCCCAGGAGGCCTTGAGCATCAGCGGATAGCCCACTTCGGCGGCCTGTTTCTTGATCTTGGCCATGTCATCGCCCAGCACCTCGGTCGCCGGGATCACCGGCACCTCGGCCTCGATCGCCACGCGCCGCGCGCTGGCCTTGTCGCCAAGGGCGCGCATGGTCTCGGCCTTGGGGCCGATAAAGGTGATGCCGGCGGCGTCGCAGGCATCCACGAAATCGGGGTTCTCCGACAACAGGCCATAGCCCGGGTGGATCGCATCGGCGCCCGACATCTTGGCAACGCGGATGATCTCCTCGATGCTCAGATACGCCGCAACCGGCCCCAGACCCTCGCCAATGCGATACGCTTCGTCCGCCTTGAACCGGTGCAGGCCGAGTTTGTCTTCCTCGGCGTAGACCGCGACGGTCCGTTTGCCCATCTCGTTGGCGGCGCGCATGATGCGAATGGCGATCTCGCCACGGTTGGCGATGAGGATCTTCTGAAAGTCAGGCATGGCAGGCTTTCCATTTGTTGCATTGCAGCATGCTTAAACGGTCGGCTCCGGTAGGTAAACATGTCTGACAGGTTCAAAAGTGGCCTCAAACCGCTTTCAAGGCGTCATGCTGCGATCAGGGTCACGTTCCTCATGTTGGCGATGATCTCGATATCGCGTTCGTAAAGGTCGGTCAGCGCGTCGACATATTCGTCCGTCCAGCCGGGAATATCGAGCTCTTCCTCGACCGCCTCGTCAAGCGCATATTTGTCGAGAAAGGCGATCATGACCTTGCGTTTGTGCGGCTCGGAGATGCCGGGATGTTCGTGCAGGAAGGCGCGAAACCGGCTCATCCCCTCCTCCGACATGATCCTGGACAAGAGGTCGAAGGCGCCGGCGATCTTGGCGCCCGAGGGCAGCCCGGCCATGGCGCGCAGGATCTCGCCCCAGATCAGCGGGCTGTCCTCGTTGCACCAGACGGTGATCGGCAGGTCGGGCAGGGCGATCTGGATGCGCTCGATCACCTCGGACCAGCGCAGGTAAGCGGGTTCGGTGCCATTGAGAAAGCTGTCAAAGCTCTGGTGCGGCGTCTCGGCATAGACCGCCGGCAGCCAGGTGGCCGGATTGCGGATGCCGATGAAAAGCTCGATCTGGTCGGTCTCGAAGAGCCGCGCGGCATTGCGCATCCGCTCGTCGGCGCGTGGATACATCCGGCCGCTGCCAAGCGCGATCTTGGGCACGCAGAACAGGTGGTCGTGGCTCAGGATGATGCGGCCGAAGCTGTCGGGGTCTTCGCTGAGGATGTTCTCGAGCAGGATGTCGCGCGCGTCGGGCGCGGGATCGGCCTTGTCGAGCGCATTGAGGCTGCCGCTGAGCAATTGCCGGTAGCGGCTTGGCCCCGGCACGGCCACTGCGCGGGCCCGCAGGTCATCGGCATTGCGCAGCAGGCATCGCAGAAGCTTGCCGCCGTCGGTGGCATGTGCGCCGGCATGGAGAATGACTTTCATGGGGGGCCTTTGTGCTGCGCTCGCGCGCACTATACAAAAGCCTGCCGCCGGGGAAAGCCCGCAGCGGCGCCGCCCCGCCGGCGCGCCAGATTTCCTCTTGCCCCGCCGGCGGCGACGATTTAGACGATTGCGACGTGCCCCTATAGCTCAGCTGGTAGAGCAACTGATTTGTAATCAGTAGGTCCGCGGTTCGAGTCCGTGTGGGGGCACCATTGAAATAATCAATTCTATTAGTGACTTAGGCTATGCAGTGCTTAGCTGCGCATAGACTGCTAAGTTCGGCTCGCCCTGATTGGGGGACAATTGGGCAAAAAATCGGAGGCGCACCTCCTGCATAATTGCGAGCCAAGACCCGGCTGGCTGACGGATGACACCGCGCAGGTATAGTGCGAGGGGCGCAGGAAGCTGACGCAATGGTTTTTTGCCGAGGCGGGCATCAACGGCATACGCTCTAATTCCGCCGACTTGGATTTATACCGGGCATTGAGTGCGTTCCAGCGCGGCACCGCAATACTACCCAGCCTCGTACACCAGAAATGCGGGGTAGGGCACCTCCAGCTCGTGCGAGAACGTGCTGGAGGCGCATAGAGGGGTGCGCGCGGGTTGGGGGATCAGTTTTAGTGTGCGGTTGACCTGCCACGGGATTTTTTATAGCGCGACAATCAGGGTGAGATCAGCGCGACAATCAGGAT
>NZ_JARAML010000035.1:0-43782 GCF_028807375.1 Marinovum sp. PR37
TGATCCGGGGCCTCGCGTCTGTGGCGGGCCAGGAGGTCCCGGGGCGAGCCCGGGACGGGGGTGTCGGGGGCGGGACCGGTCGTGCGTCGCGGTCGGGCGGGAGTTGCATTGGGTGGCTCAGCGATGTCGAAATGTCACCTCGCGCCCCGGACCTGATCCGGGGCCTCGCGTCTGTGGCGGGCCAGGAGGTCCCGGGGCGGGCCTGGGACGGGGGTGTCGGCGGCGGGGCCGGCCGTGTGTCGCGGTCCGGCGAAGGTTGCATCGGCTGGCTCAGCCCTTTCACGATAAAGGGCATCAGGCGCCGTAGGCGTTACTGTCGTGTTTTTCGACGATCTCGGCAAAGCGGCGGGCGAAACGCTCGTCGGCTTTGGCCTTGGCCTCGAGCACGTCGCGGGCAAAGACCATGTGATCCTCATGCGCCTCGAGCATGTCGGCCATCTTCTGGTTGGTCGCGGTGCCGATGGCGGCCATCGCGGTCTGGGCCTCCTGATCGGTCTTGACCCCGATCTCGTTGATCCGGTGTGCCACGTCCTGCTGCTGCGCGGTCTTCAGAGATTTGGTCAGGGCGTCATAGAGCACCACCCGCTGGCGGGTGTCGGTCTGAAGCTTGTTGATCAGCACCATCTGCGTCGCCGCCTGGTTTTGCAGGCTGTCGACCCAGCTCTTGCCCTTTTCGATGTAGCGCTCCAGCGTCTGGCTCTTGGCCAGCTTGACCTGTTCCTGCTGCACCCGTTCATTGTAGGCCTTGTTCAGATCGGCGAGCTCGGTTTCGAGCCGGGTGCGGGCGCTGGCATCCTGTTCGACGGCGATCTTGTTTTCCAACGCGATGATCTCGGGGTCCATGGCGAGGATCTCCGCCTTGGTGGCCTCGAGCTCGCCGACGGTAAACTCGCGTTCGTCCAGCGTCTCGGTGAGATTGCTCTCCACCCGGTCCTTCTGGTCGTTGAGCACCGCAAGCTGGCTTTCCAGCAGCTTGGTGATGATGTCGGACTTGGAAATCAGGTCTTGCAGCTTGTCATCGATATTTGCGGTCTTCATCCGCTCCTGCCGCAGGGCGTCGGACCGGTCCTTGGAGAAGAAACCGACAAAGCTCTCCCAGCCGGTCTTGGACCGCATCTCGTCGAAATCGCGGGAAAAGGCGGCGGTGACATCGTCAAGCCCCATGATCAGCTCGGCGATATTGGCGTTCATCACCTCGGTATGGGCATGCACATCCTCGAGCGTGGCGTTTTCCACGTCGATTGCGGCCTCAGTGCCCTGTTTCATCTTTTCCCGCGCGGTCTCGATCCGGCTGGTGATCTCGGAGATTTTGGATTGGGCCTCGGCCACCTGGGCCTGGCTTTCGCGCAACTGCGTGTCGAAATTGGACATGAGTGGCTTCCTGTTGCGAATGTATCTGGTGAATATAGGTAATGTTATGCGTATTTACATCGGGGCGATGCGCTGGCCTTGGGGAAAGTCTGGCAAATGTTCCCCCTGTTGGGAAGGTCTGAAATTCCTGCCCCGCCGCTGGCTCGGGCTACCTGTCCAGCAGCGACATCGCCCCGGTCGCCAGGGCCAGCAGCGCCCGGCGGTGGCGGCCCAGCGGGAAGCGGCGCGGTGCTGTGGCAAAGGCGGCCGGGTAGGGCGCGTCGGGCTGTTTGTCGCGGACCAGGTCGGCGAGCAGACGGCCGGCATAGCTGCCCATGGCGACGCCATTGCCGTGAAAGGCGAGGCCGGCGAATGCGCCGGGCATCTCGGGGATGGGGCCGACAAAGGGTGTGCAACTGCGTGCGAGGCAGACGAGACCCGACCAGAAGTGCGGCCGCTCCACCTGCGCCCAGGCCGGGAACATGGCGTCGAAATCGGCCTCGATCTTGCGGCGGAACCGGGCATTGGCGCGGGGCGTCGCAAAGGTGCCGCCGCGCATGCCGAAGAGAAAGCGGTTGTCCGGCAGCAGGCGGAAGTAATGCAGCAGTCTGCGGGTGTCATAGGCCATCTGCCGCGAGGTCCAGCCCTGGGCGGCCAGTTCGGCCTCAGTCAGCGGGCGGGTGGCGAGGATGTTGGATTGCAGCGGCATGTAGCGGGCGCGCAACCAGCCGGGGATGTCGTCGCTGGAATAGCCGTTGGTGGCGAGGATCAGCCGTTTCGCTTTCAGCGCACCCTTGGGCGTGGTCAGGGTAAAGCCGTCGCCCTGGGTGATGGCGGTGACCGGGCTGGCGTCATGCAGCCTGGCGCCGGCCGCCTCGGCTGCGCCGGCGAGGCCGTTGACATATTTGCGCGGGTTGAGCGCGAAGCCCAGCGGGATCGTCATCCCGCCATGGAACGGACCGGTGATCCCAAGGCCAGCGAGATCGGCGGGTTCGTGCAGGACGGGCGTGACGCCATAGGCCTCGGCGACATGCGGCAGCTCGCGGCGTAGCGCGGCCATGTGGCGCGGGGTGTGGGCGAGCAGGGTCTCGCCCTCGGAATGGGTTTCGGCGTCGATGCCGTGGCGCGCCAGACGCTCGGCCACCAGCGCCACGGCGGCTTTTTCGGCGGCACGGTAAATCGCCGGGGCCTCGGGTCCGAAACGGCGCGCGAGCTGCGGATTGTAGATCATGCCGCCGCCGAGACAGCAGAAGCCGCCATTGCGCCCCGAAGCGCCCCAGCCGATGTGGCGCGCCTCGAGCAGCGTAACCTCACTGCCGGCCTCCGCCAGGTGCAGCGCCGCCGAGAGCCCGGTAAAACCGCCGCCGATCACCGCGACCTCGGTGCTTTGCGGCCCGTCAAAGGCCGCGCGCGCCGGGGTCGCATCGGCAGTCCACAGGCATCCCGACAGCGGCGCGTCGGAATAGGCGTGGTCCTCGTAGAGCCGTTGCATCAGGCGCGGACGGCGGCCTGGGCCTCGGCCTGCTGCCGGATGCTGGCGCGTTTCGACACCAGCGAGGCGGTGATCACGCCCAAGGTCACGATGCCGATCATGATCGTCGACAGCGCGTTGATCTCGGGGCTGACGCCCAAGCGCACAGCGGAGAAGATCTTGATCGGCAGGGTGGTGGCCGAGGGTCCGGCGGTGAAGGACGCGATCACCAGGTCGTCGAGCGACAGGGTGAAGGCCAGAAGCCAGCCCGAAATCACCGCCGGGGCGATGATCGGCAGGGTGACCAGCCGGAACGCCTCGAACGGCGTGCAGCCGAGGTCCAAGGCGGCTTCTTCCAGCGAACGGTCGAAGCTGACCAGCCGCGACGAGACCACGACCGAGACGTAGCACATGGAGAACGTCGTATGCGCGAGGATGATGGTCAGGATGCCCCGGTCGAGCCCGATGCCGATGAACAGCAGCAGCAGCGACAGCCCGGTGATCACCTCTGGCATCACCAGCGGTGCGTAGATCATGCCGGAAAACAGCGTGCGGCCATGAAACCGCCCGGCGCGCACCAGCACATAGGCCGCCATGGTGCCCAACACCGTCGCGATGGTGGAGGAGACGACGGCGACGCGGATGGTGACCCAGGCCGCGTCGAGAAAGGCCTCGTTCTGCAACAGCTCGGCGTACCAGCGGGTCGAGAACCCGGCCCAGACGGTGACCAGCTTGGAGGCGTTGAAGCTGTAGATCACCAGGATGATCATCGGCAGGTAGAGAAAGGCGAACCCCAGCGTCAGCGACACGGCGTTGAAGGCGGAAAAGCGTTTCATCCCTCGGCCTCCCGTTGCTTCTGCTCGTTGCGCTGGAACAGCACGATGGGCACGATCAGGATCAACAGCAGGATCACCGCCACGGCCGAGGCAACCGGCCAGTCGCGGTTGTTGAAGAACTCTTCGAACAGCACCTTGCCGATCATCAGCGTGCCCGATCCGCCCAGCAGCGAGGGGATGACGAATTCGCCCACCACCGGGATGAAAACCAGGAAACAGCCGGCGATGATGCCCTGTTTCGAAAGCGGCACGGTGACCAGCCAGAAAGCTTGCAGCCGCGAGCAGCCGAGGTCTTCGGCGGCTTCGAGCAGGCTGTCATCCATCTTTTCCAGCGCCGAATAGATCGGCAGGATCATGAAGGGCAGATAGGTGTAGACCACGCCGATATAGACGGCCGTGTTGGTGTTGAGGATGGTCAGCGGCTCCGAGATCAGGCCGATCTGGATCAGCAGGCTGTTGAGCAGGCCTTCGTTCGACAGGATCCCCATCCAAGCGTAGACCCGGATCAGGAACGAGGTCCAGAACGGCAGGATCACCAGCATCAGAAGAGTCGGCCTCCATTCCGGCGCGGCGCGGGCCATGGCATAGGCGATGGGGTAGCCCGCGATCAGGGTCAGGATCGTCGAGATGAAGGCGATGCGGACGCTGGAGAGATAGGCTTTCCAGTAGAGGTCATCCTGGGTGAGCCAGGTGAAATTCTCCATGTCGAGCTGCGACAGGAAGGCCTTGAAGCCGGCCCAGCCCTCGGAAAGATCGAGTGTGGGCGTGTAAGGCGGGATGGCGATGGCGGTGTCCGACAGCGAGATCTTGAGAACGATCAGGAACGGCACGAGAAAGAGCGCCAGCAGCCAGAGGTAGGGAATGGCGATCAGGGTCAGGCGGCGCATGCGGGGGCCTCCTTGGGGAAATGGGTAACGGCGCCAGACCGCTCGAGGTTCGCAGGGCCACCCTGGCTCCAGGCCGCGAAGCCCGCCCGAGGTCGGGCAGCGCGCAGGCGCGCCTTTTGGCGGGTGTCGAGCGCCGTGCGGGCCTGCGGCCCGCCGTCTTGAGAGCTTCGCGCGGGGTGAAGGCGCGCCGTCTGGCCGGTCTCCTGCCCCATCCCCTACTCCTCCAGCATCACGGCGGCGGTGTCGGTCCAGCTCAGCCAGACGTCGTCTTCCCAGGTCAGGGCGCGGCGTGACAACCGGCGGGTGTTGGCGGTCTGGGCCTTGATGATGCGTTCGCCCGGCACCCGGACATGATAGGTGGAGAGATTGCCGAGATAGGCGATGTCATGCACCGTGCCACGCACCTTGTTGCGGGTCTCGGGCTCTTCGGTGCCGATCGATATCTTTTCCGGCCGGATTGCAAGGTGACAGCTCTGGCCGTCGGAAAATCCGCGTGTCGTCTGGGCATGCAGCGGCGGCTGGCTTTCGGCCCAGGCGATGTCATAGCCATCGCCTTGCGGCGTGGCCACGCCGTTGATGATGTTCACTTCGCCAATGAAATCCGCCACATAGACTGAATTCGGCTGTTCGTAGATCTCCGAGGGCGTCGCCACCTGCACGATCCGGCCCTCGTCCATCACCGCCACGCGGGAGGCCACTGTCATCGCTTCTTCCTGGTCGTGGGTGACGATCACGAAGGTGGTGCCGGTCTTTTCCTGGATGTCGACCAGCTCGAACTGGGTCTGCTGGCGCAGCTTGGCATCGAGCGCGCCCAGCGGCTCGTCGAGCAGCAGCAGCTTGGGCGCCTTGGCCAGCGACCGCGCCAGCGCCACGCGCTGCCTCTGGCCGCCGGAAATCTGGTGCGGTTTGCGCTGGGCGAAGCGTTCCAGCCGGGTCAGCCGCAGCATCTCGGCGACGCGGGCCTCGATCTCGTCCTTGGGTTTGCCCTCGCGTTTCAGGCCAAAGGCGATGTTGTCGAACACCGTCAGATGTGGAAACAGCGCGTAAGACTGGAACATCATGTTGACCGCGCGCTTGTTCGGCGGCACCCGCGACATGTCTTGCCCGGCGATGAGGATCTGGCCTTCGCTTGGCGTCTCGAACCCGGCCAGCATCCGCATCATCGTTGTCTTGCCACAGCCCGAGGGACCGAGCAGGGCAAAGAATTCGCGGGCGTAGATGTCCTGGGTCAGATTGTCGATTGCGGTGAAATCGCCAAACCGCTTGGTCACGCCCTTGAACTGGATCAATGGCTTTTCGTTCGGATCGGTCCAGGGGGCAAAGACGGGTTCGGCCATGATATCTCCTGCTCGCAGAAAAAAGGCCCGCGCCTTGCCAGGCGCGGGCCGCTTCGTCAGGCTCAGGTGCCGGACTTGATCTTGGTCCAGAGACGGGTGACCACGCGCTGTACCTTCGGCGGGTACGGTGTGGTGGTATAGGTGTTGTCCATCGCCGCCGGCGTCGGATAGATCGCCGGATCGGTGATCACGTCCTCGGCCAGAAACTCCTGCGCGGCAAGGTTGCCGTTGGCGTAGTAGACGTAGTTCGACGCCGCCGCCATGTTCTGGGCATCCATAATGAAGTTCAGGAACGTGTGGGCGCCCTCGGGGTTCGGCGCATCGACCGGAATGGCCATCATGTCGAACCACATCTGCGCCCCTTCATTGGGTGCGAAATAGCCGATCTCGACGCCGTTGTCGGCCTCGGCCGCGCGGTCGCGTGCCTGAAGCACGTCGCCCGACCAGCCGACCGCGACGCAGATGTCGCCATTGGCCAGCGCATTGATGTATTCCGAGGAATGGAACTTCTGGATAAAGGGCCGGACCGGTTCATAGACCGCTTCCGCCTTGGCGATCACCTCGGGGTCATGGCTGTCGGGATCCTCGCCGATGTAGTTCAGCGCCGCCGGGATCATCTCGGCCGGAGCGTCGAGGAAATGCACGCCGCACTCGGCCAGCTTTTCCATGTTCTCCGCCTTGAATACCAGATCCCAGCTGTCGACCGGGGCATCCTCGCCCAGCACTTCGCGCACCTTGCCGAGGTTCACCCCAAGCCCGGTGGTGCCCCACATGTAGTTGATCGCATGGGCGTTTTCGGGGTCGTATTTCGCGGTACGATCCGAGATCACATCCCACATGTTGTCGAGATTGGAGAGCTTCGACTTGTCGAGCGGCTGAAAGGCGCCGGCCGCGATCTGCCGTTGCAGGAAGGTGCCGGTGGGCACCACAACGTCATAACCCGAGCCGCCGGCCAGCATCTTGGTCTCGAGCACCTCGTTGCTGTCGAAGACGTCATAGACCAGCTCGAGCCCGGTCTCCTGTTCGAATTTCTCCAGCAGGGCCTCGTCGATGTAATCCGACCAGTTGTAGACCCGGACCTCTTCCGCCGCCGCCATCGAGGCGCCAAGCGCCAGCGCCGCGGTGCAGAGCATGAGTGCATTCTTCATATTTGACTCCCGTTGGGTTCTGGCGGTCATTTTGCTTGCCACCTTCCCTTGATTTGATCAAATTATGCCGTATCAGGCAATATGGAAATGCTGCATCGGGCGCGGTAAAGTCGCAAGACCCCATAAGATGGTGATAAATTGAGCGCATGAACCAGATCGACACCCAGCCAGACAAGCCCGGGCTGCCGGCGCATGAACGGGTTTACCGGCAATTGCGGGCGCTGCTGCTGTTTGGCGAAATGCCGCCCGGCGCCCCGATCACCATCCAGGGGCTGACCGCCCGGCTCGACGCCGGCATGACGCCGGTGCGCGAGGCGATCCGCCGGCTGACCGCCGAGGGCGCCCTGACCTTTCAGGGCAACCGCCGGGTCTGTGTGCCGCGGCTCGATGCCGGAGCGTTGAGCGAGCTGATCCACGCCCGGGTGGCGATCGAGCCGGAGCTGGCGCGACGCGCCTGCGGCTTTGCGACGGCAGAGGATATCGCCGACCTGCGCGCCATCGACGACCGGCTCGACGCCGCCATCGACAGCGGCGACGTGCGCGGCTATCTCGAGGAAAACTACCGCTTTCACGCCGGCCTGAACGCCCTGGCCGGGGCACCGATCCTGCTCGATCTGGCCGAGGGGCTCTGGCTGCGTTTTGGCCCCTCGCTGCGGGTGGTCTGTGGCCGCTACGGCACCCAGAGCCTGCCCGATCAGCACAAGGCGATTCTCGCCGCGCTGGCGGCCGGTGATACCGAAGCCGTTGCCCGCGCGATGGAGGATGACGTACGTCAGGGCATGGAACATATCCAGCAATCGGTGGAATGACGCGTCGGCGGCGCTCGATTCGATTGACAGCGGATAATTTGATCATATTCTCTCCGCAAACCATGGCGCGCGAGGAGTGAGCCCGATGAACATGATCACCAATCACCTTCCGACCGAAGAGCTTCAGGCGCTGGACGCCGCCCATCACATGCACCCGTTTACCGAGGGCGAGGGGCTGGCGGAAAAGGGCGCGCGGGTCATCACGCGCGCCAACGGGGTCTGGATCACCGACAGCGACGGGCAGGAGATCCTCGACGGCATGGCCGGGCTCTGGTGCGTGGCCATCGGCTATGGCCGGGACGAGCTGGCCGAGGTGGCGGCGCGGCAGATGCGCGAGCTGCCGTTCTACAACACCTTCTTTCAGACCACCCATGTGCCCGCCATCGCGCTGGCGAGAAAGCTGGCCGAACTGGCGCCGGATGATCTCAACCATGTGTTCTTTGCCGGCTCCGGCTCCGAAGCGAATGACACCAACATCCGCATGGTGCGCCACTACTGGGCGATGAAGGGCCAGCCGGAACGCAACATCATCCTGTCGCGCAAGAATGCCTATCATGGCTCCTCCATGGGCTCCGGCTCGCTGGGCGGCATGGCGGGCATGCATGCCCAGGGCGGTCTGCCGATCCCCGACATCCACCACATCAACCAGCCCAACTGGTGGGCCGAGGGCGGCGACAGCGATCCGGCCGACTTCGGCCTCGCCCGCGCGCGCGAGCTGGAAGCGGCGATCAAGGAGCATGGGCCCGAGCGCGTGGCGGCCTTTATCGGCGAGCCGGTGCAGGGCGCCGGCGGGGTGATCGTGCCGCCCGAGACCTACTGGCCGGAAATCCAGCGTATCTGCGACCACTACGGCATCCTGCTGATCGCCGACGAGGTGATCTGCGGCTTTGGCCGCACCGGCAACTGGTTCGGGTCGCAGACCATGGGCATCCGGCCGCATATCATGACCGTGGCCAAGGGACTCAGCTCGGGTTATGCGCCGATCGGCGCCTCGATCGTCTGTGACGAGGTCGCCCAGACCATTGCCAAGGACGAATTCAACCACGGCTACACCTATTCCGGCCATCCCGTCGCCGCCGCGGTGGCGCTGGAGAACCTGCGCATTCTCGAAGAGGAAAAGGTGGTTGAGCATGTGCGCGATGTGGCGGGGCCATATCTGAAAGAAAAATGGCAGGCGCTGGAAGATCACCCGCTGGTCGGTGAAGCCCGGATCGTCGGGTTGATGGGGTCGATCGCGCTGACGCCCGACAAGGCCAGCCGTGCGGGGTTTGCCGGCGAAGCGGGGACGGTGGGTTATATCTGCCGCGAACGCTGTTTCGCCAACAACCTGGTGATGCGCCATGTTGGCGACCGGATGATCATCGCCCCGCCGCTGGTGATCACCCGCGACGAGATCGACATCCTGATCGACCGCGCCCGCAAGTCGCTCGACGAGACCTATGAGAAAATCCGCAAGGACGGGCTCTGGGCGGCGGCGTGACCGGGCCAGACTTTGACTTTGCACCGGTCCTGACCGGCGAGACGCTGCACCTGCGGCCCTTGCGGGCGGAGGACCGGGACGGGCTCTACCGCGCGGCCCGCGATCCGCTGATCTGGGCCGGGCATCCGGCCAGGACGCGGCATGAGCGGGCGGCCTTCGACCCCTATTTCGATTTTCTTCGCACTGCGGGCGGCACGCTGGCGGTGACCGACCGGCGCAACGGGGCGATCATCGGCGCCTCGCGATTTTACGAGGTGGCCGAACGCCCCGGCACCATGGCCATCGGCTTTACTTTCCTGACCCGCGCCCATTGGGGCGGGGCGGCCAATCGCGAGATGAAGGCGCTGATGTTTGCTCATGTGTTCCGCTGGTTTGATGCGGTCTGGCTCGACATCGGCGTCGACAACCTGCGTTCGCAACGCGCCGCCGAGAAGATCGGCGCCCGGCGCATGGGCGCGGCGCGGTTGAGCATCGGTGCCCAGCCCGCGGACTACCTCTGCTATCGCATGCGCCGACAGGATTGGCCGGGCTGAGGCGGCCGCCATCCGGGCGCCGGGATTCGCGCGGCTTGGGGTAAACTCCGGGTGCGGCTCTGATTCGAGCCGCGCATTTCAAAAAGGAGATTAGCCGTGCGACACGTCGTATCTGCCATGTTTCTTGCAAGTCTGGCCGGTCTGGCCGGTGCCGAGGGCCATATGGACCGCGGAGAATACCTTGTCACCACCGTGATGGCCTGCGGCAATTGCCACACGCCGATGGGCCCGCAGGGCCCGATTGCCGATCAGGCGCTGGCCGGGCGCCTGGTGGAAAAGAACCCGATGTTCACCGCCATCGCGCCCAATATCACCCCGGCGGGCCGGGTGTCGGACTGGTCCGACGAGGCCCTCGCCCGGGCGATCCGCGAAGGCCTGCGGCCGGATGGCACGGTGATCGGACCGCCGATGCCGATGCTGCTCTATCGTCATATTTCCGACGATGACCTGGCGGCTGTCGTGGCCTATCTGCGCCGGGTTCCTGCGGTCGAGGCCGACCCCGGGACCTCGGAATACAACATGCCGCTGCCGCCGGCCTACGGCCCGCCGATCGACAGCGTCAGCGCGCCGGCCGCCGCGGTGAACGCGGAGTACGGCGAATATGTCGCGCAGCTGGCCCATTGCATGGAATGCCACAGCCCGATGACGCCGCAAGGCCCCGATCTGGGCGCGAACATGGGGCGTGGCGGCTTTGAGTTTCACGGGCCCTGGGGCACCTCGGTCTCGGCCAATCTGACCCACCACGACGACGGGCTGGTGGGCTATTCCGATGCCGAGATCAAGACCATGATCACCCAAGGCGTGCGGCCCGATGGCGAGCGGATGATGCCGCCGATGCCCTATGGCCAGTTCGCCGGCATGACGGATCAGGATCTCGATGCCCTCGTCGTCTATCTGCGTGCACTCCCGGGCCAGCCCGACCTCTGAGCGGTGGCGCGCGCGGCCCAGGCGGCGCGCGCCCCTGCACCCTTTCGGCGGCGAGGGGCCAGCCCCTCGCGCTCCCCGCGGTATTTGCAGCAAGAGGAAGGGGCGGCGGGGCGCCTCAGACCAGCCGGTCGAGCATGTCGAGGCAGGCCTGCATCTGGGCGACGGTGATGTATTCGTTCGCCATATGCGCCTGTTCGATCGAGCCCGGACCGCAGACGATGACATCGGCGCCGAGGCTCTGGAACAGACCCGCTTCGGTGCCGAAGGCGACCAGATCGGTGCCGTTGGCGCCGGTGAGCCGGGCCACCAGATCGCGGGCGGCGTTGAGCTCCATCGGTTCCAGGCCGGGGATTTCGCCGATGGTCTCGACGGTGATGTCGGCCTCGGGGTCGACGGCCTGCATCGCCGGTTTCAGCACGGCATCGACATAGCGCGTCATCTCGGCCTTGACGAAATCGGCGTCGCCCCAATGCACCGGGCGCATGTCCCATTCCACTTCGGCCAGGGCGGCGATGACGTTGTGGGCATGGCCGCCGTGGATGCCGCCGATGTTGATCGTGCTCCAGGGCGGGTCGAAGCGGCTCAGGGCCGGGGTGCGCGCCTTGAGTTCTTCGCGCAGCTCCAGCAGCCGCATGGCGTAGCGGGCGGCATATTCGGCGGCGTTGACCCCTCGGTCCGGCGCCGAGCCGTGGCCCTCGAGGCCGCGAAAGCGGGCGGTGTATTCGCAACAGCCCTTGTGGCCTTCGATGATGCGCATCGAGGTCGGTTCGCCGACAATGGCCATGTCGGGGCGGATTTCCATTTCCCGCAGCGAGGTGACCAGCGCCTGGCCGCCGAGACAGCCGACCTCTTCGTCATAGGTAAAGGCGAAATGCACCGGGCGGGTCAGCGGGCGCCGGGCATATTCCTCGGCCATCACCATGGCGCAGGCGATAAAGCCCTTCATGTCGCAGGTGCCGCGGCCGAAAAGCGCGCCTTCCTTTTCGACCATCTCGAAGGGGTCGCTGTCCCAGGGCTGTTCGACCACCGGCACCACGTCGGTATGGCCCGAAAGCATCAGCCCGCCGTCGCCCTCGGGGCCCAGCGTGGCAAAGAGATTGGCCTTGCCACCGCTGTCGTCCCCCAGCACCCGCACCCGGGCGCCGACATGTTCCAGCCGGTTGGCCAGGTGGTCGATCAGCGCCAGGTTGCTGTCGGCCGAGACGGTGGGAAAGGCGATCAGCTCGCCCAGCAATTCGGTACTTGATCTGAGGTGGCTCATTTCACCACCACGTCGCGCGGGCGGTTGCAGAGCGGTTCGGCCGGGCCGTCGGGGGTGATCAGGATCGATTCGGTGATCTCCAGCCCCCAATCCTCCATCCAGAGGCCGGGCATGAAATGGAAGGTCATGCCCGGCTCCAGCACGGTCTCGTCCTCGGCGCGGAGCGAGATCGTGCGTTCGCCCCAGTCGGGCGGATAGGACAGGCCGATGGGATAGCCGCAGCGGGCGGCGCGCTTGATGTCGGATTTGCCCAGTTCGTCGGCCAGCGCCTCGGCCACGTCACAGGCGCGGTTGCCGGCGCGGGCCATGTCGATCCCGGCCTCGAGCCCGCGCAGGAGCGCCTCTTCGGCGCGTTTGAGGAAATCCGGCGGCGTGCCGAGAAAGATCGTGCGGCAGAGCGGCGCGTGGTAGCGGCGGTAGCAGCCCGAGATCTCGAAGAAGGTGGCCTCGCCGCCGGCGAAGGGCCGGCCGTTCCAGGTCAGATGCGGCGCGGCGGCGTCGGGGCCGGAGGGCAGCAGCGGCACGATCGCCGGGTAGTCGCCCCAATGCCCCTCGGCCCCGGTCACCGCATCGGCCATGGCGGCGGCCACCACCTCGTTCTTGGGCACGCCGAGGGCGGTGCGCTCCATCAGCCCGTCGATGATCTTTTCGCTGATCCGCGCGGCGCGGCGCATGAAGGTCAGCTCTTCGTCGGATTTCACCGCCCGGCACCAGTTGACCAGCGCCGTGGCATCGGCAAATGCGCATTGCGGCAGGGCCGAGAGCAGCTCGGCATGGGCCTTGGCGGAATAGTAGTAGTTCTCCATCTCCACCCCGATGCAGGCGGCCGACAGTTCGAGATCGCCAAAACGCACCGCGAGATCCTGCATCGGGTGCATCTCGGTCGATTGCACGAAGTGATCGGCATAGCCCATCACCCGGTCGTCGGCCATCCAGACGGTGCGCAGGGCGCCATTGGCATCCTGCGCCCGGCCCCACCAGATCGGATCGGCATCGGGCAACACGATCACCGCCTGATGCACGTAAAACGACCAGCCGTCATAGGCGGTGAGCCAGGCCATGTTCGACGGATCGGTGACCAGCAGCGCATCGAGCTCGCGTTCGGCCATGGCAGCGCGCACCTTGGTCAACCGGCGGGCATATTCCGCCTGAGTGAACGGGATGTCCTTGGCAAAGCGGTGGTCTGACATGGCACTTCCTTCCTACTAACTGTGTACGGACCTTGGCCTGCAAGCCGCGTTGGCTGCGTGCCGGAAAACGACATTTCACCTCGCTTTTGGGCGCAATACATTCTTGGTCGCCTGTGTGAGTCGAGCCGGTTCCGTGCCGGATTCCGAAGCGTATGCCACAAGATTGAGCGGACTAATGTCCAGTGAAATCCTGACAGTGCAGGAAAAATTCCCCGAACTGTGCAAATTCGAGTTCGCTTTGCCTTATACGTGCCTGATATTCAGTCAATTGTCCCGCGATGGCGGGAACGTCCCCTAAAGTGTCGCAACTCAGTTGCAGTCGGGGGGATTGCGCGTTTTACTCTGTTACAAAGGGATCAACCCTTGCAAAATAACAGGGAGCCAATTTTGGCAGACGCTTCAGCGAACGGCGCATTCGTCGAATTCGAACGGGTGCAGAAAAGCTATGATGGCGAAACGCTCGTCGTCAAAGATCTCAACCTCTCGATGCCGAAAGGCGAGTTTCTGACCATGCTCGGGCCGTCGGGCTCCGGCAAGACCACCTGCCTGATGATGCTGGCCGGGTTCGAGACCGCCACCCATGGCGACATCCGCCTCGATGGCACCTCGATCAACAACATTCCGCCGCACAAGCGCGGCATCGGCATGGTGTTTCAGAACTACGCGCTGTTTCCGCATATGACGATCGCCGAGAACCTCGCCTTTCCGCTCGAGGTGCGCAAGATCGGCAAGGCCAAGCGCGAGGAAAAGGTCAAACGCGCGCTCGACATGGTCGAGATGGGCGATTTCGGTGGCCGCCGTCCGGCGCAATTGTCCGGCGGGCAGCAGCAGCGGGTCGCTCTGGCCCGCGCGCTGGTGTTCGAGCCCGAACTGGTGCTGATGGACGAACCGCTGGGCGCGCTCGACAAGCAGCTGCGTGAAAAGATGCAGTTCGAGATCACCGATCTGGCGCACCGGCTGGGGATCACCACGGTCTATGTCACCCACGACCAGACCGAGGCGCTGACCATGTCGGACCGGGTCGCGGTGTTCGACGACGGCCGCATCCAGCAGCTGGCGCCGCCGGATCAGCTTTATGAAGAGCCGGAAAACAGCTTCGTGGCCCAGTTTATCGGCGAGAACAACACGCTGGAAGGCACGATCAAGGAAATCAAGGGCGGCCTGGCGCTGGTGCAGCTCGACGATGGCGGGCTGATCGACTGCAAGCCGATCAACGTCAGCGAGATCGGGCAACGCACCCGGGTCTCGATCCGGCCGGAGCGGGTGGAGTTCAACCCCGCGCGGTTGAGCGACGATGCCCATACGCTCAAGGCCGAGGTGCTCGAGTTCATCTACATGGGCGACATCTTCCGCACGCGGCTGCGGGTGGCGGGCAACAACGATTTCATCGTCAAGACGCGCAATGCGCCCGGCCAGGTGCGGCTCAAACCCGGCGAGCAGGTCGAGATCGGCTGGTTGCCCGAGGATTGCCGCGCGCTCGACGCCGCCTGACGAATACATCGCGCAGACCGGCAACGGCGCTGCGCTTCAGGGATGCGGTCCGGCTTGGCGTCACCCGTCGCGTACCGGCCCGCACAGTACAGCAACGGGTGAATCAGGGAGCTATAAATGAAACGTACCAAATTACTTCTGGCCACTTCCGTTCTGACGGCTGTCGGCGGCATCAGTTTCGCCGCCTCGCACAGCGAGATGGAAGCCTGTGAGGACTGCGCCAACGACATGACGCTGGTCAGCTGGGGCGGCGCCTATCAGGCCTCGCAAACCAAGGCCTACGCCGAACCCTACATGGAAATGTTCCCCGAGGTCTCCGTGGCCTGGGACGAAAGCTCGGCCGAGGCCGTGGCCAAGCTGCGCGCCATGAACGAAGCGGGCAACGTGACCTGGGATCTCGTCGACGTGGTGGCCTCGGACGCCATCCGTCTCTGCGACGAAGGCCTGGCGATGGAAATCGACCCGGACGAAGACCTGGCCGCCGCGCCTGACGGCACCTCGGCCGAGGACGATTTCGGCGATCTGCTGGTGTCGGATTGCTTCATTCCGCAGATCGTCTATTCGACCACCTTCGGTTATCGCACCGACCTGGTGCCGGATGGTGTCGAACCGCCCTCCGACATCTGCTCGGTCTTCGACTTGGAAACCTATCCGGGCAAGCGGTCGCTCGAGAAACGCCCGATCAACAACATGGAATGGGCGCTGCTCTGTGACGGCGTGGCCAAAGAAGACGTCTACGACGTTCTGGAAACCGACGAAGGCCAGGAACAGGCGCTGGCCAAGCTCGACACCATCAAGGATCAGGTTGTCTGGTGGTCCGCCGGTGCCGACACGCCGCAGCTTCTCGCCGATGGCGAGGTCTTCATGGGCTCGACCTACAACGGCCGTCTGTTCAGCGTGATCGAAGAGCAGGATCAGCCGGTTGCGATGATGTGGGACGCGCAGGTCTTTGACCTCGACGGCTGGATCATCCCCGAGGGTCTGCCCGAAGACCGCCTGAACCGCGTCAAGCACTTCGTCAAATTCGCCACCGACACCCAGCGTCTGGCGGATCAGGCCAAGTACATCTCTTATGGCCCGGCGCGTGAAAGCTCGGCGCCGCTGGTCGGCCAGCATGCCGAACTGGGCATCGAGATGGGTCCGCACATGCCGACCGATCCGGCGAACGCCACCAACACCTTCCTCTACAACTACGAATGGTGGGCGGATTACCGCGACGACATCGACGCCAAATTCCAGGCGTGGCTGGCGCAATAAGCGCCCCGTCTGAACACCAAGCGGAAGGGCCGGATGCGGCCCTTCCGCCCCGACAGAAACGCGCGACCGCCACAGGCTGGGCTCGCGGCAGAGGGAAAGACAGATGAGCGATCTCAAGAGCACCGGTCCCCAGACCATGGATGCGCCGACGCCGGAAGACGCGTTGCACGAAGCCAAGGCGCTGAACGCCGAGGATCACCGCGACGCCAGCGGGCGATTGGTGACGGCGGACGGCCGATCGCTGAAATCCTCGCTGAACCGGGCGCTGCGGTTGCAGAAGGCGCGCGCCATGATGCTGATCGCGCCGCTTTTGATCTTCGTTCTGGTCACCTTCATCGCGCCGATCGCCTCGATGCTGTTCCGCTCGGTCGAAAACGAGATCGTTGCCAACACCCTGCCACTGACCACCGACCGGCTGGAAAGCTGGGATGCCACTCAGGGCGAGCTGCCGCCGGAAGCGGTGTTTCAGGACCTGTTTTTCGATCTGTTCCTCGCCGCCGAGGCCAAGGAACACACCAAGCTCGGCACCCGGTTGAACTATGAAAGCACCGGCGTCTCGTCGCTGTTCCGGCAATCCGGCCGGCGGCTCGACGACATTGGCGAGGCTTACCAAGACCCGCTCGAAGACCTCAACGAAGCCTGGAAAGAGGGCGCCGTCTGGTTCGAGCTGATGTCGGGCCAAGGCCAGACCTCTGACGGCGTCGTCACCAACCAGATCGACCGTTTCAACAAGCTGACCTCTTCGAACCTGCGGGGCGACATCGGCTTTGCCCCCTCCGAAGAGATCGCGGCGCTGCTGCCGAAAACCACCCGCGCCTATACTGCATGGGCGGTGTTCACCGTATTCGAAGACGAGGATGTGGTGGCCGCCGAAGACCCCTAGGAAGCGGTCTATGCCGCCCTGGCGCTCGACCTTCAGAGCCCCGGCGCGGCCGACAGGATCGCGGCCTATGACGGCCCGCAGGCCGAACTCCTGCAAGAGGCTGCCGCCAACCTCGAGATTCTGCCGGAAGCCGATTTCACCGCCGCCTTCCTCGACATCGACGAGGACTGGGGCGACATTAACCGCTGGGAGACCTTCCAAGTCTACAGCCCGAAATACACGGACGGCTATTTCCTGAATTCAGTCGACCTGCAAAAGACGCCCGACGGCTTCGAGGCCCGGCCCGAAAACGAACGGATCTACATCACCCTGTTCCAGCGCACGATCTTCATGTCGCTGGTGATTACCGGCTCCTGCATCCTGCTGGGCTATCCGGTGGCCTGGATCCTGGCCAACCTGCCGACGCGCACCGCCAACCTGCTGATGATCCTGGTGCTGCTGCCGTTCTGGACCTCGCTTCTGGTGCGGACCTCGGCCTGGAAGGTGATGCTGCAACAGCAGGGGGTGATCAACGACGTGCTGGTCTGGCTCGGACTGGTCGGCGACGGATCGCGGCTGGTGATGATCAACAACCAGTTCGGCACTATCGTGGCGATGACCCACATTCTGCTGCCGTTCATGATCCTGCCGATGTATTCGGTGATGCAGACCATTCAGCCGTCTTATCTACGCGCCGCCAAATCACTGGGCGCGACCAACTGGACAGCCTTCTGGCGGGTATATTTCCCGCAATCGGTGCCGGGCATCGGCGCCGGGTCGATCCTCGTCTTCATCCTGTCGATCGGCTATTACATCACGCCCGAAATCGTCGGCGGCACCAAGGGTGTCTTCATCTCGAACCGAATTGCCTATCACATCTCGTCCTCGCTCAACTGGGGCCTTGCGGCGGCGCTGGGCACGATCCTCTTTGTGGTCGTCCTGGTCCTCTACTGGGCCTATGACAAGATTGTCGGCATCGACAACGTGAAGCTGGGGTAAGCGACATGGCAGCACTGACACCGATCGAACCCAAGCCGTTTTCCTTTGTCGGGCCCGTCATGGCCGGCGTCGGCGGCTTCATGGGCCTGCTGGTGGGCATCGCCAACGACGCCGGGCTGATTGGCCTGATCGTCGGCGCGGCGCTTCTGGCCGGGGTGGCTTTTGTCTTCACCCAGATGTGGCGGCAGGAAAAACCGGCGAAATGGATCCTGATTGCCGGCTTCGGCCTTGGCGGGTTCCTGATGGGCGGGGTTTCGGCGGCCATCATGGGGCTGCTGTTTGGCTGGTTCGTCGGCTGGTTCCTGTTCTGGATCGCCGAAGGCCGCTACCGCGCCAAGCTGGTGCCCTATCTCACTGCGGGGCAGGTGCTCTGGCATTATGCCTTCCGGGTGATCTGCGGCGCGATCTTCATCTTTCTGATCACGCCGATCATCGTGGTCATGCCGCTGAGCTTCAACGCCGAGGATTTCTTTACCTTCACGCCCGAAATGCTGCGGTTGGACCCAGAGGGTTATTCGCTGAAACACTACCGCGATTTCCTGACCAACTCGGAATGGACCGGCGCGGTGTGGAACTCGGTCAAGATCGCACCGGTGGCGACGCTGATCTCGGTCTCCCTGGGCACGCTGGCGGCAATCGGGCTGAGCCAGAGCCACGTGCCGGGCAAGCGGACGATCATGGCGATCCTGATCTCGCCGATGATCGTGCCGCTGATCATCTCGGCCACGGGCATGTATTTCTTCTATTCCTCGATCGGCATCCAGGGCACCTATTGGGGCATCGTGCTGGCCCACGCCGTGCTGGGCATTCCCTTCGTCATCATCACCGTGACCGCCACATTGGTCAGCTTCGACAATTCGCTGACCCGGGCGGCGGCCAACATGGGGGCCGATCCGGTGACCACGTTTTTCCGGGTGCAGATGCCGCTGATCCTGCCCGGCGTGATCTCGGGCGGGCTGTTTGCCTTCATCACCTCCTTCGACGAGGTGGTGGTGGTGATCTTCCTCGGGTCGGCTGAGTGGCAGACCCTGCCGTGGCAGATGTTCACCGGGCTGCGCGAGCAGATCTCGCCGACCATCCTGGCGGCCGCGACGATCCTCGTGGCGATCTCCATCGGGTTGCTGTCGACGGTGGAAATCCTACGGCGCCGGTCCGAGCGGCTTCGGGGCATGTCGCCGTCGTAAGAAGGGTGCAGGGCGGGTTCTTGACCCGCCTTGGCGCAAGCGGCGGGTTGGAAACCCAGCCTGCGGAGCGGAGGACCTGTCCTGCCCGGGAGAGGGCCGGGCAGCCACCGACTCTGGCTCTTGCAACCCGTGGCGTGACCGGTCATTCTCCGCCAGCCTTTCACGTCTCGGAGCCGCCTCATGTCATTTTCTCTCGCCACCTGGAACATCAATTCCGTCCGCCTGCGGGCGGGGCTGGTGGAGCGGCTCCTGACCGAAGAGGCGCCGGATGTGCTCTGCCTTCAGGAATGCAAGAGCCCGGTCGAGAAGATCCCCGTGGCGCAGTTCCAGGCGCTGGGCTACCGCCATGTCGTGGCGCGCGGCCAGAAGGGCTATAACGGCGTCGCCATCCTGTCGAAACTGCCGATCGAGGATGTGGGCGACAAGGATTTCGCCGCCCTGGGCCACGCCCGCCATGTGGCGGCCAGGCTGGAAAACGGCGTTACCATCCACAACTTCTATGTCCCCGCCGGCGGCGACAAGCCCGACCGCGAGATCAACGAGAAATTCGGCCAGAAACTCGACTATCTGACCGAGATGCGCGACTGGTTCCGCGCCGAGCCCCCGGAAAAGGCAATTCTGGTGGGCGATCTCAACATCGCCCCGCGTGAGGATGACGTCTGGGACCACAAGAAGCTTCTGAAAGTGGTGTCGCATACGCCGATCGAGGTCGAGCATCTGGGCGAGACCCAGGATGCTGGCGGCTGGGTCGACATCACCCGCAAGGACATTCCCGAAGGCAATCTCTACAGTTGGTGGTCCTATCGTTCGCCCGACTGGGACAACGCCGACAAGGGCCGCAGGCTCGATCACGTCTGGGCCACGCCCGATATCGCCAGCGCCGGCCATTCCAGCCGCATCCTGCGGCCGGTGCGCGGCTGGCAGCAGCCATCGGACCATGCGCCGGTCTTCGCCAGCTTCGATCTCTGACCACGCGCCGGAACTTCGCCCCGCCCTGGGCGGGGGAGGCCCCGTATCAGGTCCGGGGCGGGCGCGCTACCCCATGGCGCGGACCACCTCGGCCAGCGCCGCGCCAAGCGTTTGATGCGCCTCCGGCTCGAAATGCACGCCGTCGACCGCGCTGGTTGCGATCACCGAGCCGGCATCGAAAAACGCCAGCCCGCGGGCCTCGGCCACGGCCCGGTAAGATGCGGCAAGCGCGGGCCCGTGCATCTCGGCGCCAAGGAAATCGGCCCGGAGCGGTTCGGTCTCCTGGACCGGTGGCGGGCAGATCACCAGCACCTGCATGCCGGGATGGCGCGCCAGCATGTCTCGGTGCAGGGCAATGTCGAGCAGCCCGGCCAGCCCTGCGGTGATCCGCGCCGGGCTGGGCTGAAACCGGTGCTTGAGGTCATTGGTGCCCAGCATGAGCGCCAGCACGTCGACCGGCACATGCGAGGCCAGTGCGATCTTCAGCCCCTCCTGGCCGTTCATGTGGGCGCCCATCACCGGGTCGCCCATCTGCGTCGTACGCCCCGGCAGGCCTTCCTCCACCAGCTCCCAGCCCGCGCCGAGCCTGGCCGCCATCACCCGCGGCCAGCGAATGTCGGGGCCGAAGCGGCGGGATTCGCCCGGGGTGAGGATTGGCATGGTGCCATGGGTGTTGCTGTCGCCGAAGGTGAGAACGATGCGCGCCATCTCTTGCCCTTTCACATTTGCCGCGCGCGATGCTAGATAGCCGGCAAGTCAAGGTAAACCGCCGTGTGGCTTGCAGCCGGCGCGGCAAGGCCCATATCAGGCGCAACACGCATATCTCAAGGAGCCGTCAATGCTGGAACTCGGACAATCGCAGAACGCCGCCGCAGCCCCGGGCGACCTGATCAAGGACGTCTCGGAAGCGGATTTCATGGCCGAGGTCGTCGATGCCTCGATGACGACGCCGGTGATCGTCGATTTCTGGGCACCCTGGTGCGGCCCCTGCAAGACGCTGGGCCCGATGCTCGAAGAGGCGGTGACCAAGGCCGGCGGCGCGGTCAAGATGGCCAAGGTCAATGTGGACGAGAGCCAGATGATCGCCGGCCAGCTGCGGGTGCAATCGATCCCGACGGTCTATGCCTTCTGGCAGGGCCAGCCGGTCGACGGATTTCAGGGCGCGGTGCCGGGATCGGAGATCCAGGCCTTTGTCGACCGGGTGATCGAGGCCGCCGGCGGCACGCCGGCCGACAACGGGCTCGACGATGCCATTGCCGCCGCCGAAGAGATGCTGGAGCAGGGCGCCGCGGTGGATGCGGCCCAGACCTTTGCCGCGATCCTCGAAGAGGAGCCGGCCAATGCCAAGGCCTATGGCGGGCTGGTCCGGTCGCATATCGCGATGGGCGATCTCGATCAGGCCGAGGCGGTGCTCAATGGCGCGCCGGTCGAAATTTCCAAGGCGCCCGAGCTGGAAGCTGCCCATGCCCAGCTTGAACTGGCGAAACAGGCCGCCGGCGCCGGGCCGCTCGGCGAGCTGTCCGCCGCGGTCGAGGCCAACCCGGAGGATCATCAGGCGCGATTCGATCTGGCGCAGGCGCATTATGCCGGCGGCGATGCCGCGGCGGCGGTGGACGAATTGCTGGAAATCTTCCGCCGGGACCGTGAATGGAACGACGGTGCCGCCAAGGCGCAGCTGTTCACGATTTTCGAGGCGCTCAAGCCGAATGACCCGGTGGTTCTCAACGGACGGCGAAAACTGAGCTCGATGATATTTGCCTGATCGCATTCGCAGGCTAGGTTAGCCTTCATGATCAGCGCAGCAGACTTGCCCGACACACTCCCGGTCTTTCCCCTGCCCGGGGCGCTTCTCTTGCCCCGGTCGCGGCTGCCCTTGCACATCTTCGAGCCGCGCTATCTGGCGATGATCGAGGATTGCATGAAGACGCCGCAACGGTTGATTGGGATGATCCAGCCCAACCCCGGCCCCGGGGACGAGGACGGCCGGCTGCATGCCATCGGCTGCGCCGGACGGCTGACCCAGTTTTCCGAAACCGAGGACGGCCGCTACATGGTCACTCTCGGCGGGGTGTCCCGCTTTCGCATGGTCCGCGAGATCGAGGGATTTGCCCCCTATCGCCGCTGCGAGGTCGACTGGAGCCACTTTGCCCGCGATCTCGGGCAGGACGAGCAGGACCTGGGGTTCGACCGCGCCGGCTTCATGTCGTTGCTGGAGCGGTATTTCGACGCGCAATCGCTGGCGGCGGACTGGGACACGCTGAACGACGCCGAGGACGAGCTCTTGATCAATTCCCTGGCGATGTTGCTGGAGTTCGCCCCCGAGGACAAGCAGGCGCTGCTCGAGGCGCCGTCGCTGCCCACCCGGCGCGAGACGCTTGTCACCCTGATCGAATTCGCCCTGCGGGGCGGCACAGCCGAGGAGATCATGCAATGATGGACCAGGAGATCAAGGAAGGCGGTTTTGACCGCCGGATGCTCGAGGCGCTGGTCTGCCCGCGCACCCAGTCGCGGCTGGAATATGACGCCGCGAAACAGGAGCTGATCTCGCGCAAGGCCGGGCTGGCCTTTCCGATCCGCAATGGCATCCCGGTGATGCTGACCGAAGAGGCGCGCGAGATCGACTGAACGGGCGCAGCCGGAGGGCAAAGGAAAGGGGCCCCGAAGGGCCCCTTGAGGTGCTGCTCTGGCTTTGTTGCCTGTTTGTTATGCCTGTCCGGTCACATTGCCGGAATCTTCAATCTCATGCCGGGCCGCACGGCCCCCGGTGACGCCAGCTTGTCGCGGTTGGCGCGATAGATAATCTCCTCCGCCGTGGCGGTGCCGTAGTGGCGCAGCGCGATCCCGGCCAGGCGGTCGCCCGGTTGCACCACATACCCCATCCCCTCGGGGCTTGCCGGCACCCCGGGCAGCCGCAGCGCCTTGCCGGTGGTGGCACCGGTGACAAGCGGCGCGTCGGGGCCACCGTCCCCGGGTGCGACGGCAAAGGCCAGCACCATTGCGCAGGACAGTATGCCGCCGCTGAGCAGGAGGCGGGTCACGCGGCAGGCCCCCCATCGGGTATCCGGGGCTGGCTGTCGCGTGGCCGCGGCGGCACGGGCGGGATACACCCGTACCCGGCATCGACCGCCTGGCGTGCCAAGGGCAGGCCGGCGGAGAAGCTCTCCACAATCCACAACATTTAATGTTCCCCGAGAGCGCCCCCGCCATATGTCGATGGAAAGTATTGATCTGGGCGGAACGCTCGCTATTAGGCCCAAATATAGCGAAAAATGGCCGAATCAGTCAATGATTTCCTGATTCGTGGGGCGATTTCCTGGGGCGGCCGGCGAAAAGGACTCATCCTCAGCGTGTTAGCCGTTTTCGCGCAGGACCGATCCGGCGAGATAGAGCGATCCGCAGATCAGGATCCGGGCCTCCGGCGCGGTTGCCACTACGGATGTCAGCGCCTCGGCCACCGTGGCGGCGGCCTTGGCGGGCAGGCCAACGGTCTTGGCGGCGGCAACGGTTTCCTCGGCCGGCAGGGTGTTGGCCTCGCCCGGGATTGGCACGGCGGTGAGGCTTTGTGCGACCTGTGCCAGCGGTCGCAGATAGCCGGTGACGTCCTTGGTGTTGAGCATGCCGCAGATCAGATGCGTCGGCCGCGCCGGCAGCCGGGCCAGATGCGCCGCCAGCGCCACGCCCGCCGCCGCATTGTGGCCGCCGTCGAGCCAGAGCTGGGCCCGGGGCGCCATTTCGGCCAGCGGCCCTTCGGTGAGGCGCTGCATCCGCGCCGGCCAGACCGCCCGGGTGACCGCCGCCGTGCAGGCGGCTTCGTCAAAGCCCAGGTGCCGCAGCGCGGCCAGGGCGGCGCCGGCGTTGTCGATCTGATGCGCGCCGGGCAGATTGGGCAGCGGCAGGTCGAGCAGTCCGGCGTCATCCTGATAGACCATGCCGTCACGTTCTTCATGGGCATGCCAGTGCTGGCTGTGGGCGAGCAGTGGCGCGCCGAGCTGCGCGCCCCGGGCCTCGATCACCTCCAGCGCCGCCTCCTGTTGCGGGCCGATGACACAGGGCACACCGCGCTTGAGGATGCCGGCCTTTTCGGCGGCGATCTTTGCCAGCGTGTTGCCGAGGAATTGCTCGTGGTCGATCGAGACCGGGGTGATCACCGTCAGCGCCGGGCGGTCGATGACGTTGGTGGCGTCCAGCCGACCGCCGAGGCCGACCTCGAGCAGGGTGTAATCGGCCGGGGTGCGCGCCATGGCGAGGATGGCGGCGCAGGTGGTGATCTCGAAGTAGGTGATGCTTTCGCCGCCGTTGGCGGCATAACATTCATCGAGATAATCGGTCAGCGCCGGTTCGGATATCAGCGTGCCGGCGAGCCGGATGCGTTCGTGAAACCGCGCCAGATGTGGCGACGTATAGGCGTGCACACGTTTGCCGGCGGCTTCCAGCCCGGCGCGGATCATCGCCTGGGTCGACCCCTTGCCGTTGGTGCCGGCGATATGGATCACCGGCGGCAGGTCGTTCTGCGGATTGCCCAGCGCTTCGAGCAGGCGCCAGACCCGGTCGAGCGTCAGATCGATCACCTTGGGGTGCAGCGCCATCATCCGTTGCAGGATGACGTCGGAGGTCTCGGCGCTCATTCCTTTGCGGCGTGCTCGTCCGCCGCTTTCGGCGGCTTTGCCGGTTCCGGCTTCGGTTCCGGCACGGCATCGGCCGGGGCAGGCAGGTCGCCGTGAACCGCCGGCGGTTGGCCCATCAGCATGCGGCAGATGGTGATCAGCTCGTCGCGCAGATCCTTGCGGCGCGTCACCCGGTCGAGCATGCCGTGTTCGAGCAGATATTCGGCGCGCTGGAAGCCTTCGGGCAGCTTTTCGCGGATCGTCTGTTCGATCACCCGCGGCCCGGCAAAGCAGATCAGCGCATTGGGCTCGGCGATCTGCACGTCGCCCAGCATCGCATAAGAGGCCGTCACGCCGCCGGTGGTGGGATGGGTCAGCACGACGATATACGGCAGGTTGGCCTCTTTCAGCATCTGCACCGCCACCGTGGTGCGCGGCATCTGCATCAGCGACAGGATGCCCTCCTGCATGCGCGCGCCGCCGGCGGCCGAGAACAGGATCAGCGGACAGCCCCGGGCCACGGCACGTTCGGCGGCGGCGATGATCGCATTGCCGACATACATGCCCATCGACCCGCCCATGAAGGAGAAATCCTGGCCGGCGGCCACGATCGGCGTGCGGCCGATCTCGCCCTCGGCGACCAGCATCGCCTCTTTTTCACCGGTGGTCTTCTGTGCCGCCCGCATGCGGTCGGGATACTTTTTCTGATCGCGGAAATGCAGCGGATCGGCCAGCGGTTCGGGCACCGCAACCTCGCGGAAGATGCCGCCATCGAACAGGGTGTGAAACCGGTCGCGCGGGCTGATCGGCATGTGATGGCCGCAGCTGGTGCAGACGTTCAGGTTTTCCCGGATCTCGCGGTGAAACAGCATGGTGCCGCATTCGCTGCACTTGGTCCAGAGGTTCTCCGGCACCTCGCGCCGCGAGAAAATCGAATTGATGCGCGGACGCACGTAGTTGGTGATCCAGTTCATGTCCGACCTGTTCTTCGGGCCATATCACGGCCATTTGCCCTCGACTTAAGCGGGATGGCGGTGAAATGCAATCATGACCGGAGCCGCGGCGGGGCACCGGAAAGCCGGCCGGGAAATGTCGCGCATCGGGGCTTGCGGCAAATCCGACACCCGGCATAGATTGCACCAGGTCACTTCAACGGAGATGGCCCGCCGGGTTCTGGCGGGACGAGGGCATGCCAGGACGACAAGGGATCACGGTGCCAAAGGCGGCCGGCATGGCGCTGCTGCTTGCCGGGCTGACCGCCTGCGGCGAGGAGGTGCCGCGACTGGCGCTGATCGACCGGCCGGCGGGCGGGGGCTTCTTGTCGGCGCTGACCCAGCCCCGGCAGCCGGCGGCGCCGCAATCGCGGGCGGCGCTGGCGCGGGGCGATGTGCAGCTTACCGCGCCGCGCGGCTGGTGCATCGAACCGGAATCGCTTCAGGCGCGCGGCCAGCAGGGTTTTGCGCTGCTGGTCGGGTGTCATGCGCTCGGCGCGACCGAGACCGGCGGCGCCGTGCCCAGCGGCGTGCTGACGGTCGCGGTCTCGGCGCGGCGCGCCCCGGGCGAGGCGGATGCGGTCGAGGCGCTGCGCCAGGCGGTCGAGAGCGGTGCGGTGCGCAGCGAGGACCGGGTGGACGACGTGGCGCTGATGCGGCTGCGCCCCCGGGTGTCCTCCGATCCCTCGCAGCTCGGCGATCCGGTCTGGCGCGCGGTCTTTGTGCATGAACAGCGGGCGATCTCGCTGGCGGCCTATGGGCCGGAGGACGGCCAGATCGCCGGCGGCGCCGGCGCGGCGCTGCTGCTGGCCATTGCCAAAGGGATCCGCGGCAACAGGCCAGAGTGAGTTCGCGCCGGGGCGGGCACATGGGTCTTGACCCGGCAGCACGGTTCGGGCGTTTGTGGAATTGTAAGGGTTCGGGGTAAGACTGCGTGCGGCAACGACACGCGGCACCGGTGCAGCAGGGGCAGTAGAACAGGCAGGGCAATGGCAGGGCAGAGACGCGGCTTTCTGGATCGGATCACCCATCGCGGCGCGCTGCGCCGCTGGCGCAACGCGGCGCTGGCCGCGCCGCAGGCCGACCTGGCCGAATTGCGCCGCCAGCGCGGCCGCGCCCGCAAGCTCCGCCGGCAGCTCGACGAGCTTCTGCATGTGGCGGACTACCGGCTGGCCCTGCCGGCGATCGGCAGCGATGCCATCGCCGCACCGCATGACAGCGACTGGACCTGGCGCCCCGAGGCCTGGCGCGGCCCACTGCCGGCGGCGGGGGGCGCGGCGGTCGAGAGCGGCGTGCAGCTGGGTGGCGAAGTGACGCTGTTTCATGATTGCACGATCTCCGAGCTGACCCTGCGCCAGCTGCGCAACACCCGCGAGGCCGACCTGGCGCCCTTTGGTTTGCGGATGGATGTGTTCCGGTTCGACGGCTCTTATCTCTCGCTGGCGGTGGCGCTGCCGTCGGCGGCGGTCGCGGGGCTGACCAAGGCGCATCTGATGCGGGTCGACTGCATGGTCGAGCTGGAGAGCCCGCTGGAGATCTTTGCCCGGCTGAACGTAAAAAGTGGGCCCAATACCGAAAAGCTGGTGCGCGAAGTGCCGCTGAACAGCGGCGAGCGGCATGTGGAGTTCGACCTCGCCTATTCCCGGCTGAACGAGAAACGCATCGACAAGGCCTGGCTCGACCTGATCTTTGAGGGGCCGCAGATGAACCAGGTGGTGCTGCGTGACTTGACCTTCAGCCGCCGGCTGCGCGCAGAGATATGAGGGGGATGACATGTCGGAACTGACGCTGACCAGGACCCGGTTCTTTGAGGGCACATGGGAGGGCGTGGTGCAGGACCGCGCCCCCGGGGCCGGCGACCCGGCGATTCAGGTCCTGCTCAAGGATCGGCCGGTCGAGGGCGTGGAGCTGCGCCGCGACGCCGCGCCGGGCAGCTGGACGCTGCGCTTTCCGGTGCCGGCGCGGCTGTTGAGCGAGGGCAGCCATACCTTTGTCTTTGCCGATGCCAGCGATGGCGGCGTGCTGGACAGCTTCTCGATCATCGCCGGCGAGGCGCTGGGCGACGATATCCGTGCCGAGGTGGACATGCTGCGGGCCGAGCTCGACATGCTCAAGCGCGCCTTTCGCCGGCATTGCCGCGAGACCGGCTGAGGCGGGGATTTCGTCCTGCCTGCGCAGGCCGACAGGCCGGGGGCGCTGCCCCCGGACCCCCGCGGTATTTTCCGCAAGAGGAAAGCCGTGACCGGGTGACGGAACGGCGGATGGCGTTCTGACCCCACGTTCCGCGTGACAAAGTCACGTCAATCCGCTGACCTCCGCTGCGAAAGAGGAGGCTGCCGATGACCCGCTACCCAAACCTGTTCCGCCCGCTGGATCTGGGCCATGTCACGCTGAAGAATCGGGTGCTGATGGGGTCGATGCACACCGGGCTCGAGGAGACGCGGGACTGGAACCGGGTGGCGGAGTTCTATGCCGCGCGCGCCCGCGGCGGCGTGGCGCTGATGGTCACCGGCGGCATGGCGCCGAACCGCGAAGGCGGGGTCTTTCCCGGTGCCGCCGGGCTGTTCAGCCCCGAGGACATCGCCAATCATCGGGTGGTCACCGACCGGGTGCATGCCGCCGGAGGCAAGATCGCGATGCAGATCCTGCATGCCGGACGGTATGCCTATGGCCCCGATTGCGTCGCCCCCAGTGCCGTCAAATCGCCGATCTCGCCGTTTCCGCCGAAGGCGCTGGACGAGGCCGGCATCGAAAAGCAGATCGCCGATATTGCCGAGGCCGCCCGCCGCGCCAAGGAGGCGGGCTATGACGGCGTCGAGGTGATGGGCTCGGAAGGCTATTTCATCAACCAGTTCATCGTCAGCCATACCAACAGGCGCACCGACCGCTGGGGCGGCTCCTACGAGAACCGCATCCGCCTGCCGATCGAGGTGGTCAAACGGGTGCGGGCGGCGGTGGGGCCGGAGTTCATCGTGATCTACCGACTGTCGATGATCGACCTGGTGCCCGATGGCTCGACCCATGAGGAGGTGGTGCAGCTGGCGCAGGAGATCGAGAAGGCCGGGGCCTCGATCCTCAACACCGGCATCGGCTGGCACGAGGCGCGGATTCCCACCATCGCCACCTCGGTGCCGCGCGCGGCCTTTGCCTGGGTCACCAGGAAGCTGATGGGGCAGGTGGGCATTCCGGTGATCACCTCGAACCGGATCAACACGCCGGAGGTGGCCGAGGACGTGCTGGCGGAGGGCTGTGCCGACATGGTCAGCATGGCGCGGCCCTTCCTGGCCGATCCGGCCTTCGTGGCCAAGGCCGAGGCCGGCCAGGCCGATCTGATCGCGCCCTGCATCGCCTGCAACCAGGCCTGTCTCGATCACACTTTCGGTGGCAAGATCTCGAGCTGCCTGGTCAATCCGCGGGCCTGCCATGAGACCGAGCTGGTGATCGCCCCGGCCGGGACCAAGAAGAGGGTGGCGGTTGTCGGCGCCGGGCCGGCGGGGCTGTCGGCGGCGATCACCGCGGCGGAGCGCGGCCACGCGGTGACGCTGTTCGACCAGGTCGAGGAGATCGGCGGCCAGCTCAACATGGCCAAGCGCATCCCCGGCAAGGAGGAATTCGTGCCCTTCGTCGCCTGGTTCGAACGCATGGTCGAAGCGGCCGGCGTCACCGTGACGCTGGGCCGGAGGGTCGGGGCGGAGGATTTGCAGGGCTTTGACGAGGTGATTGTCGCCACCGGCGTGCTGCCGCGCGACCCCGGCATCGAAGGGCAGGGGCGGCCGAATGTGCTCAGCTATGTCGAGGTGCTGCGCGGCACCGCGGTGCCGGGCCGCCGGGTGGCGGTGATCGGCGCCGGCGGCATCGGCTTTGACGTCGCGGAATTTCTTGTCGAGCAGGGCCAGTCGCCGACGCTCGACCTGCCGGAATGGATGCGGACCTGGGGCGTGACCGACCCCGAAACCGCACGCGGCGGGCTGGCGCCCGAGGGGCCGCGACCGGAGGCGCCGCAGCGCGAGGTCATTCTGCTGCAACGCAAGCCCGAGCGTCCGGGCAAGCGGCTGGGCAAGACCACCGGCTGGATCCACCGGGCGGCCCTGAAGATGAAGTCGGTCGAAATGCGCGCCGGGGTGAACTATGAGCGGATCACCGATGAGGGGCTGTGGATCTCGAAGGGGGAGGCGCGCGAGGCTCCCGAGCTGCTGGAGGTCGATACCGTGGTGCTCTGTGCCGGGCAGCTGTCGGAGCGGTCGCTGGCCGATGCGCTGGAGGCGCGCGGCGTTTCGGTGCATGTGATCGGCGGCGCCGATGTGGCGGCGGAGCTCGACGCCAAGCGCGCGATCGACCAGGGCACGCGGTTGGCCGCGGCGCTCTGAGGCCGGCCGGCCCACGGGCCGCGCGTCTTGGGGGGGGCGATGCCGCGGCGCTGGACCTCACGCGGGCGTGACCGGAGAAGCCGCGGGCCGGGGGGAACGTACGGCGCCGGACTGCGTTGGGCGGGCTGAACCGAAAACAGGAGGCCGCGTCATGCCCAAGATCGAAAATGCCCGTATCCTCGTCGTCGCCACCCATGGCTTCGAGCAATCGGAACTGGAATTCCCGCGTGACCAACTGCGCGTCAAAGGCGCCAAGGTCGACGTGGCGACGCTTGACGGCAAAGCCATCACGGGCTGGGAAGGCACCGACTGGGGCCGCGAGGCCGAGGCCGACCTCAGGATCGTCGAGGCCAAGGCCGAGGACTATGACGCCATCGTTCTGCCCGGTGGCCAGATCAACCCCGATCTGCTGCGCGTCGAAGCCGATGCGATCTCGCTGATCAAGGCGTTCTATGCCAAGGGCAAGGTCGTGGCGGCGGTCTGTCACGCGCCCTGGCTGCTGGTCGAGGCCGGGCTCGTCAAGGGCCGCCAAGTGACCTCGTATCCGTCGATCCGCACCGATGTCGAAAATGCCGGCGGCCTCTGGCAGGACAAGGAGGTCGTGGCCGACCTGGGGCTGGTGACCTCGCGCAAGCCCGAAGACCTCAAGGCGTTTGTCTCGAAGATCGTCGAGGAGATCGAAGAGGGCAGGCACGATCGGCAGGCCGCCTGACGCGCGCCGTGAATCGAGGAAAGGGCGGGCCGCTGTGCCCGCCCTTTTTTTGTCGCCCGGACGTCACGGAGCGGCCACAATCTTTGGAAACAAAGTGCGGGCTTGCACCGCAAAATGGTGCGACGATGAGGGACACCCGCCATGCGTGTTTTGCCCTGTGAACAGTGCGCTAGATACCGCGATATTGTCAGCGCACGGCCCCGGTTCTGCCCGAATTGACGATCATTACTGTTCTTCGGGATGTCACAGTTTATCGAGGAACACGTATGGATCGCCTGACTGAAATGGAAGCTTTCGCCACCGTTGTCGATCAGGGCGGGTTTACCGATGCCGCCAAGAAGATGGGAATTTCGAAGTCCGCCGTTTCCAAACATGTCTCCTCGCTCGAGGCCCGGCTGGGCGCGCGGCTGCTGAACCGCACCACCCGCCGGGTGAGCCCGACAGAGATCGGACTGGCTTATTACGACCGCGCCCGACGGGTGCTGAACGATGCCGGCGAGGCGGATGCGCTTGTCACCTCGATGCAATCGGCGCCATCTGGGCTGCTGCGGATTTCGGTCGCGACCGATTTCGGCGTCAACCACATGTCGCCGATCCTGGGAGAGTTCCTGTCCGAATTTCCCGACATCACCGTCAACATGGTGCTGAACAACCGCTACGTCGAGCTGATCTCGGAAGGTTTCGACATGGCGGTGCGGATCGGCGAGCTGGAGGACAGCACGCTGCGCGCCCGCAAGCTGACCGAAACCACCAAGCGGATGATCGCCAGCCCGGCCTATTTCGAGAAATACGGCCGGCCGACCAAGATCGACGATCTGAACGAGCACAAGCTGCTGCATTATTCCAACCAGTCGAGCGGCAATGTCTGGAAGGTGACCGCCCCCTCGGGCGAAAAACGCCAGGTGCGCACCGCCGGCTGGCTGAGCGTAAACGACGGCCAATCGCTGCTCAATGCCGCGGTGGCGGGGCTGGGCATCGCCTATCTGCCGTCTTTCCTGTACGGCGAGGCGATGGAGAAAGGCCTGGTCGAGGATGCGATCCCCGATCTGCCGGTCGAGACCCAGGGCGTCTATGCGGTCTATCCGCCGGGCCGGTTCACCCAGCCCAAGGTGCGCGCCTTCATCGATTTCCTGGTCCATGCCTTTGCCGACAAGGGCCCGACCGACTGGTAAGTTTTGTTTCCGTGTAACGATTTCACCCCCGGTCCCTGTGCCGGGGGTTTTTACATTGGCGCCTTGTCAGGCGACCACCGCGCCCCGGCTTCCGCGCCGGGGCCCCTTGGCCTGGGGCGGAGAGGTCCCGGCGCGGCGGCCGGGACGGGCGGGAGACCGGTGGCATGAATAGGTCCGGAAGACGGTCTGTGGGTGCGGCAAAGAACCCGCGCGCCCCGGACCCGATCCGGGGCCTCCCGGCCAATCAAGGCACGGCGCCGGGGCGCGATCACGCCGGTTGCAGCATGCGGCCCAGCCCGCGGCCGCCGAGAACATGGACATGCAGGTGCGGAACCTCCTGCACACCGTCGCGGCCGGCGTTCGAGATCAGGCGAAAGCCGCCGCCTTCGCCCAGGTCGACGCCGCACATTTGGGCGACCTGGCCGATGGTGCGGACATAATCGATGATTTCCGCTTCGCCGGCCTCGCTGGCGAAATGGTCAAAGCTCACATAGGCTCCCTTGGGGATCACCAGCACATGGGTCGGCGCCTGCGGCGTGATGTCGTGAAAGGCCAGCGAATGCTCGGTCTCGATCACCGTGGTGTTGGGGATCTCGCCGCGCAGGATCTTGGCGAAGATGTTCTGGTCGTCATAGGCATAAGACATGGCGGTTCCTCAATCGGCAAACAGGTGATCGGTGTGGGCGACGTCCAGCGCGGTCTCTGGCGGGACTTGCAGGAAATCTGCGAGGGCGCGGGCATTCTGCTCGGCGGTTTCCCATTCGCGGATTTGGCTGTGATTGGCGAACCCGGCATCGCGGATCGTCTCGCTCTCGAACAGCACGTCGTTGCGGATGGTGGGCAGCAGACGGCGCAGCGCGTCGGGCTTGGTGTGGTCCCCGGCCAGACCCACGCGTTTGGCGTGGCCGACGAGATAGGCGTCGGTAAAGTGGCATTGCACCTCGAGCAGCCGGGTCACCGAGCGGTCGCCGTAGAAATCCTGCAACAGGTCGATGTTCGCCGGGTCGAGGCAGATCAGCAGCCGGTCGGTGTCGTAATAGTCGAACAGCATCCGCATCAGCGCCCTGCGGTGGCGGTGGCGTTTGTCCATCGAGGCCTGGATGCCCCCGAGATCGGGCAGGGCGCAATTGTCTTCGTTGAACAGATATTCGACCGCCGGAACATTGGTAAGTTGCTGGATGCGCCAGACCAGCCGCTTGGCGACGTGCCATTTCTTGCAGACCACGATCAGCATCTCGCGGTCGCGGCCCAGCGACCCCTCGTTCTCCCAGAAGCGCGGGGCGAAGCGCCGGCCTTCGCGGCCCCGCCCGGTGAGAAAGGTGTAAAGGCTGCGGCCCTCGTTGGAAATCTGGAACTCGGCCCCGTCCGAGGAATAGAGCACCCCCAGCCGGCGTTTGAGCTCTTGCGCTTCGGGGCTGATCTTGCGGGCGAAGAGGTAATCCTGGCTCATCAGGAGATCGTAGTGATCGTTGTAGAAATTCACCGGCATCCCGTAGTCCGAGAACATCAGGAAGGTGAGCGTGCGGTTGCGAATTTCCTCTTCCGGCACCAGATGGCGCACCAAGGTCTGAAAAAAGGTCTCGTCGGGGATCCAGGTGGTGCGAAAGAACCGCATCACGTCGCGACGTTCGCGGGTGAAGGCCAGGATCCATTCGATGGTGCGGCGGCGCAGGCACCACCATTGGCTGCCGATCATGATCTGCAAATCCGACGGGATTTCGCGCTCCAGCCCGAGCCGTTTTTGCAGGTTCATCGCGGCGTAGAACAGCCGCTTGTTCTCGCGCTCGTTGAAATAGTGGCGATAGATCAGCCGCTCGGCCTGGATACCGGTCTTGATCCAGTCCGACTCGAAGAAATCGAAGCTCTCGATGAAATCGGCGTCGTTCTCGTCGAGGAACTCATGCGTGTATTCGGCCGATTTGATCGCCATGCAATCGCCCGAGAGCATGTAGAAATGCGTCGCCTTGGGAAAGGCGGCGACTGCCGCCTCGGTGGCCAGAAGCGTCGCCTCGACCAGCGACCAGGCCCCCCAGCCGCATTTGATCCTGCGCTTGGCAAAGGTGACATGCGCATTGTCGGCCAGAGCGCTGCGGATCCGGTCATAGGCGGCCCGCGGCGCCCGCGCGTCGAAATGGATCGACATGTAGTCGTCTTTTGCCGTAAGCCGCTGGGCCTGCTTGATAACGGCCTCTGGATCCTTGTGACAGAGCAATATGAAGGCTATTTTCGACATTGTGATCTAGGTCATATTCCGCGCGTCCCGCCCTGGCCCTCAGTTAAAGCCGATGACGTGTTGAATAAACAGGGTTTATTAACAAAAACAAACGAGCGTATAAGCTTTGCAACGACAAGAGCAGACTGGAGGCAGCAGCCCATGGGCTTTCCCGGCACATGGATGACGGAGAGTGAAAGCGTGGTCTATCGCGTGGTGCCGAAATGCGCCTGCTCGACCATCGGACAGATCCTCTATTATTCCGACCACGGCGAATTTTACGATGGCGACATTCATGACGCCACCACGGGGCTGCACAAATGGTCCCGCGAGGACAGCCAGAACCTGATCAACGCCAACGTCAAGACGCATCAGGCCTATGCCTTCACCTGTGTGCGCAACCCCTATACCCGCATCCTGTCGTCCTTTTTCGACAAGATCTGCGGCATCCAGCGCAACGGCAACCGCTACCGCGGCAACCTGGTGCCGATGCTGGTGCAGAAATACGGCATCGAGGTCGGCGGCGACGACGGCAAGGGCGAGTTCGACCAGATCGCCAGCTTCCGTCGCTTCCTGCTGTTCGCCCGCGACACCATTCGCTGGCGCAAGCCGATGGACCCGGACATCCACTGGTCGGCGACCTCCGGCCACGTTTCGACCTTCATCTGCAACGGCGGGCGCTACGACAAGATCATCTGGACCGAGAAGTTCAACGAGGGCATGTCCGAGGTGCTGGGCAAGATCGACACCCGCCACGAGGTCAAGCTCGCGGAGATCCCGCGCTTCAACGAGAGCGAGGGCCACGGGCCGAAACGCGCGCATCCGGTCGAGGATTACTTTGACGACCTGTCGATGCACCTGGTCTACGAGATGTACAAGCGCGATTTCGACGTCTTCAAATACGATCCCGCCGATCCGTCGAACAAGATGCCGGTGGCCGAGATCGACCTCGACGAGGTACACGCCAAGCTGGGTGAATAGGCCAGGGCACCGGGCGCCGGTTTGTCACCCGTTGCTCAGAAACCGGCCACCCCGAAAACCGTGCCCCGGCCCCCGCGCCGGGGCCTCTTGGCCGGCCTCAACGCGCAAAACCGCGAGGTTCGGGGCCGCGGTCTCAGGCCAGGCCCGCAGCCTCCAGAACCTGCAACAATTCGGTCTCGGCCCGCGGGCCGACGTGGCGGATCACCTCGCCGGCCACGGCACAACCCATGCGGCCACAGGTCTGCATGTCACGGCCCTGCGCCAGACCGAAAAGGAAGCCGGCGGCAAAGCCGTCGCCCGCCCCGGTCGCATCCACCGGCACGATCCGCTGCACGCCGACATCGGTACGCTGGCCGTCGGCCACGATCGTCACCCCGTCGCCGGATCGGGTGCAGCAGACCAGCGAACAGATCGCCGAGACCTTGGCCAGCGCCTCTTCGGTGTCGTCGGTTTCATACAGCGAGCGGATCTCGGCCTCGTTGCCGATCACGTAATCCAGCTCGTTCTCGATCAATTGCAGGAAATCCGCCCGATGGCGCTCGACGCAGAACGGATCCGAGATCGCGATCCCGGCCTTGCCGCCGGCGGCGCTACAGGCGCGGGCCATGCGGGTGAAGGCGTCCTTGCCCTTGTCCTTGTCGAACAGATAGCCCTCGAGAAAGACGATCTCGGCCGCAGCCGCCACCGCCTCGTCGACATCCTCCGGCCCGAGTTCGGCGGAAATCCCGAGATAGGTGTTCATCGACCGCTCGCCATCGGGCGAGACAAAGATCATCGAGCGCGAGGTCGGCAGTTCGCCGCCCGGCACCGGCGGATTGACAAAGGCGGTGCCCACCTTCTCCATCGCCTCGGCATAGAAGCGGCCCAGCGCATCGTCATGCACCCGGCCGACAAAGGCTGTCCGCATGCCCAGATTGCCGGCCCCGGCGATGGTATTGGCCACCGACCCGCCAGCCGCCTGCTTGCGTTCGCCCATGGCACCATAGAGCACCTCGGCGCGCTCGCGCTCGATCAGCTGCATGATGCCCTTGCCGATCCCCATGTGTTCGAGAAAGCTGTCGTCGGCTTGTGTGATCACATCGACGACGGCGTTGCCGATGCCGACAACCTGATAGGTCTTCATAGGTTCTTGTCCTCATACATACAGAGATCTCGGATGATGCAGGTGGCGCACATCGGTTTGCGCGCCTTGCAGACGTAGCGGCCGTGCAGGATCATCCAGTGATGGGCGTGCTGCTGGAAATCCACCGGGATGTGATCCTCGATGGCGCGTTCGACGGCTTCGACATCCTTTCCCGGGCAGATGCCCGACCGGTTGCCGAGGCGAAAGATATGGGTGTCCACCGCCTGCGCCGGGTAGCGCCACCACATGTTGAGCACCACATTTGCGGTCTTGCGCCCGACCCCGGGCAGCGAGATCAGCGCGGCTCGGGAATTGGGCACCTCGCCGCCATAATCCTCGACGAGGATTTTCGACAGCTTGATGACGTTCTTGGCCTTGTTGCGATAGAGCCCGATGGTCTTGATGTGCGCGGTCAGCCCCGCTTCGCCCAAGGCCAGCATCTTCTCCGGCGTGTCGGCGATGCGAAACAGCTCCTTGGTCGCCCGGTTCACCCCGGCATCGGTCGCCTGCGCCGAAAGCGCCACGGCGACCACCAGCGTATAGGCGTTCACATGGTCGAGCTCGCCCTTCGGTTCGGGCTCGGCGGCGTGAAACCGGCTAAAGATCTCGCGGATCGTGTGATAATCGAGCTGCTTGGCCATGCCCGTTCTATGGCCCAGCCCCGACGCAAGCGCAACATTCGGGTCGCGACAGTTCGGCCTGCACCCTAGATTGAGGCAAAGGAGTTGCCCGATGACCATGCAGGAAAACGGATATCACTATCAGGTCATGCGCCGCGCCATCGATCTGATCGACGCCAGCCAGACGCCGTTGACGCTGGAGGCACTGGCCGGCGAAATGAACATGAGCCCGGCGCATTTCCAGCGGCTGTTCTCGAAATGGGTCGGTGTCTCGCCCAAGCGCTATCAGCAGTATCTGGCGCTGGGTCATGCCAAGGCGCTGCTGCGCGAGCGCTTCACCACGCTGGCGGCGGCCGATGGTGCCGGGCTTTCGGGGGGCGGCCGGTTGCACGATCTGTTCCTGCGCTGGGAGGCGATGAGCCCCGGCGATTATGCCCATGGCGGCGCCGGGCTGAGCATATATTGGGGCTGGTTCGACAGCCCCTTTGGCCGGGCGCTGGTGATGGGCACCGACCGCGGGCTTTGCGGGCTGGGCTTTGCCGCCGAGATGGGCGAGGCGGCTTGCATGGAGGATCTGCGCCGCCGCTGGCCCGAGGCCCGCTACCAGGAGGCGCCGGAGCGCCTCGCCGCCTGGGTCGGCGCCGCCTTTGGCGAGGTGCCGGGCGAGACCCCGCTCTACCTGATCGGCGCGCCGTTCCAGATCAAGGTCTGGGAGGCGCTGCTCGCGATCCCTTCGGGCCATGTCACCACCTATTCCGAAATCGCGACGAGCATCGGCAGGCCCAAGGCGGTGCGCGCGGTGGGCACGGCGGTGGGCCGCAACCCGGTCTCTTGGCTGATCCCCTGTCATCGCGCCCTGCGCAAATCCGGCGCGCTTGGCGGATATCACTGGGGCCTGCCGGTGAAACGCGCGCTGCTGGCCTATGAATCGGCCCGCGCCGAAGCCTGACGCCGGTCCTTCTTCGGTTCACAGATATCCTCGGTCGGGTCGCGGGCGGCACCGCCCCGCCCTCGCGACACCGCGTCAACGCCGAGAGGTGGCAAGCTTCCGCCGATTCCCCCTTGCACGTAATTGTGAGCGGCGACAGGATCGCGACCAGTGTAAAGCACGCGCGGCGTGCGACAGCGCAATCAATGAGGCGAACGACTATCATGACTTTTCTGAGCAAACCCATCCTGCTGGCTTCGGCCGCCGCGCTTTCGCTTGCGGCCTGCACCACCCAGGGCCCCAACCAGAACCAGAAAGCCCGTCAGGGCGCGATCCTCGGCGGCCTTGCCGGGGCGGCGGCCGGCGCGATCGCCGGCGGCAACGAGGTCGAGAAACGCAACCGGATCATCGGCGGCGCGATTGTCGGTGCCGGCGCCGGCGCGGTCATCGGCAACCGTCTGGACCAACAGGAAGAAGACCTGCGCCAGAGCATGAGCAACGGCACCATCACCAACACCGGTGACCGGCTGATCGTGACCCTGCCGAACGACATCCTCTTTGCTGTGGATGACGCCACCGTACGTCCCGATCTGCAACGCGACCTGCGGGCACTGGCCGGCAACCTCCAGGCCTATCCGAATTCGACCGTCCAGATCGTCGGCCACACCGACAGCGACGGCGACGCCGCCTATAACCTCGGCCTGTCGCAGCGCCGGGCGCAATCGGTTGCCAATGTGCTGGTCGCCGCGGGCGTCTCGGGCAGCCGGCTTCAGACCATCGGCCGTGGCGAAGACCAGCCGGTGGCGGACAACCTGACGGCGCAGGGCAAGGCCCAGAACCGCCGCGTCGAAATCGTGATCCTGCCGAACGCCTGATCGCTTCGGCCGGGTTTTTCACCCGATCCCATGTCCGGCCCCGGTCCGCAGTTGATGCGGGCCGGGGTTTTTCATGCGCCCCCGGGGCCGGACCGGCGCCTTGCCTTGCGCCGACATCGGGGTATCTCCTTGGGGCAGACAGAAAGAGAGGCAGCACATGGCAGTAACCCTTCTGGGCATCTCCGGCTCCCTGCGCGCGGAATCGTCCAACACCAAGCTGATGCGCGAGGCGCTGCGGCTCTTCGGCGCGGCCGAGACCGCCGAGGCCGACCTGCGCCTGCCGCTGTATGACGGCGATCTCGAGGCGGAAGAGGGCATTCCGGCACCGGTTCGACGGCTGGCCGATCAGATCGCCGCGGCCGATGCGCTGGTGATCTCGGGGCCGGAATACAACAAGGGGGTCTCCGGTGTGCTGAAAAATGCGCTCGACTGGATCAGCCGCACCGATGTCTTTCCCTGGCAGGGCAAGCCGGTGGCGATCATGTCCGCCGCATCGGGCCGCGCCGGGGGCGAGCGCACCCAGATGATGCTGCGCGCCAGCCTGGTGGCCTTTCGGCCCAGGCTGCTTCAGGGGCCGGAGGTTCTGGTGGCACAGGGGCGCGAACAGTTCGATGCCGAGGGCCGGCTGATCAATGACCGCTATGAGAAGACGCTGACCGCGCTGATGGCGGCGCTGCGCGAAGAGGTGCGACGCCAGGGGCTTGCCGCCGGGACGGCGATTGACCACTCTGCCTGAAACAGCCGGCAGGAGACCCGATGACAGATCACGTCGATCCGACGCGCGAAAGCTTTGCAGCGTTCCGCGAGATGCAGCGCGAGGGGCCGGTGCATATGCTCAACCTCGTGCGGCTGCACGCCCGCGCCCGCTATGACGACGGCACCGAGGCCAGCGGCGCCGAAGCCTATCGCGCCTACGCCCGCGAAAGCGGCCCGATCTTTCAGCGGTTGGGCGGGCGGCAGGTCTGGGTCGGACAGCCCGAGCTGATGCTGATCGGCCCCTCGGAAGAGCGCTGGGACATTGCCTTCATCGCCGAATACCCCTCGGTCGATGCCTTTGTCGCGATGATCCGCGACCCGGACTACCGGCGTGCGGTGCGCCACCGGCAGGCGGCGGTCGAGACCTCGCGGCTGATCCGCATGGCGCCGGGCGCGCCGGGGGCGCATTTCGGCGAACTGGCCGAAGGCTGACCGGCGCCGCACCCCAGCAGGCCGGCCCCGTCGGCCGGCCGCCGCGCTCAGCGGCGCGACAGCGCGTGATAGATATGGGTGAAGGTGGCGGCGCCGAGGATCGGCACCAGCAGGTTGAGCAGCGGCACGCTGAGCGGCATGGCCATCAGGATGCCGGCGATCCAGATCGTCGTGCCATGTTTGCGGCGCATCTCCCGGGCACCCTCGCGGCCGATCCGGCGCATCGCGGCAAGGGTGAAATACTCCCGCCCGAGCAGAAAGCCGTTCATTCCCCAGAAGATGAAGGGCGTGGCCGGCGGAAAGAACACATAGAGCACGAAGGCCACCAGGTTGGCACCGATCAGGATGCCGAGAAAGCTGACCGTATCGCGCGCCGCATCGGCAAAGGGCACCGGGGTGGCCGGCGGCAGGCTGGGATAATGCCGGTCTTCGACCGCCTGCGCCACCTCGTCGAGGAACATCGAGGTGATTGCCGAGGCCACCGGAATCATCAGGAAGGCCGAAAGCACGATCATGAAGACCAGCGAGCCGATGCTAAGCAGATCGCCGACCCAGGTGACCTCGCCCACAAGCGGCAGGGTCATGCTTTCGCCGGTGAGCCATTCGATCAGCCAGAGCAGCCCGGCATAGGCCCCGAAGAGCAGCGCCACGGTCAGCCCGATGCCCATCCAGAGCACCTTGCGGAACCGGGAATCGCTGAGCTGGCTGAGCGATTTGAGAAAGGCGGACAGGATCATTGGTCCATCCAGGTGACCTTGGCCCTCTGATCGGGGCGCGGACGATCCGGCGGTGCGGCGCGTTCGGTGCCGATGTGGATGATGCCGGCAACGCTTTCCTGTGGTGCGAGTGCAAGGCCCTGTTCGACAAAGCTGCGGTCATGGCTGGCCCAGCCGGAGAGCCAGTTCGCCCCCCAACCGGCCGCCAGCGCCGCATTGAGCAGCGATAGGCAGACCGCCCCGGCGGAATAGAGCTGTTCGATCTCGGGCACCTTTTCAGAGGCCACGGGTGCGGTCACCACCACCACCGCCAGCGGGCTGTCGGCATAGGTGGCGCGGGTCTTTTCCACCTGGTCGGGGTCGAGCCCAAGCGCCGCGCCGCGGGTTTCGGCAAGGCCCGCCAGACGGTCGAGTGCGGCCCGGTCGAGCACGATCAGCCGCCAGGGTTCGAGCTTGCCGTGATCGGGGCTGCGCAGGCCGGCGGTCAGGATCGGGTCCAGCGCGGCGCGGTCCGGCGCGGGAGCCTGAAGCGTTTTGGCCGGGCGCGAGCGGCGGCTCAGCAGAAAATCCAGTGCAGCTTGATTGGGTTGGGGCATGCGGCTCTCCTGACGTGTCGCCGCTTATGTCACCCGTCGGGCTGGGGTTTTCAAGGGCAGGCGGCGTCCCGGGCGGGGAATGGCCCCAGATGAATGTTCCGAGCTGTCTGGACGGGCCCAGTGTGCAAATGCTTTACCGGAGGTCGGGCTGATGCCTCAGCCCTGTTGCGCGGCGCGGCGATAGACGCCTTCGGGCAGGTCGATGGCGGTGGCCAGATCGCGCATCTGGGCGATCGACAGGGTGATCCTGTGCATCCTGTCCTCGCGCGGGTCATATTGCTCGACGGTGATGCATTCGGCAAAACCGTTGACAACGACGTCCTCCTGAAGCGGGGCGTCGCCTTCATCCACAAGGGTGACGACGGTGGCGTCGAATTCGTGCTCGATCGTAAACATGCCACCAGATTAGAGGCTGGCGGGGCATTTGCAACCGGCGCCGGGGGCCGGGATAAGCAATTCCCCGCCTTGCGGCTTTTCACATCTGGCACCCGGCTGTTGCGCGGCCTATTTTCGATCTGACATGACTCGTATCTCTCTCCTGTTCCTGACGCTCTTCCTTTCGGCCTGTGCCGCGGTCGCGCCTGCGCCGCGGCTGCCTCAGGATACGGCGGGGCCACTGACCGAAACCCAGATTCAGCGCCGTGCCGATGCGGCGGCGCGGCAGTTCGTGGCCGTGGTGGAACAGGTCGAACCCGTGGCCGAGGCCGAATGCCGCAAGGTGCGGTTGCGCGGGCCCTGCGATTTCCAGATCGTCGTCGACGATCGGCCCGGCCAGGCCCCCAACGCCTTTCACACGCTCGACCGGCAGGGCCGGCCGATCATCGCCTTCAACCTCGCGCTAATCCTGAATGTCGACAATGCCGACGAGCTGGCCTTTGTCATGGGCCATGAGGCGGCGCATCACATCGGCGGCCATATCGAGCGGGCGCAGCGCAATGCGACGCTGGGCTCGGAGCTTTTCGGGCGGGCGGCGGCGACCATCTCGGGGGGTGACAGCGGTGCCATAGAGGCCGGGCTGGAGCTGGGTGCGGCGCTTGGACGGCGCAGCTTTACCAAGGATTTCGAGCTCGAGGCGGATGCCATCGGCACGGTCATCGCCCATCGCGCGGGCTTTGATCCGGTGCGCGGCGCCGAATTCTTTGCCCGCATTCCCGATCCCGGAAACCGGTTTCTCGGCACCCATCCGCCCAATTCGGCGCGGATCGAGACGGTGCGGCGGGTGGCACGCCGGCTGAAATGAAAAACCCCCGCGGCCGTCCGGTCGCGGGGGTACTTTTCAGTCCTGACGCAGCGCTCAGTCGAGCCGCGCGTTGCGGTGCAGCAGCGGCGTGATCCGGCGCACGGTGGCGCGGCGGTTGGCGCGCTCGGGGCCTTCACGCGGCACCAGTAGATCGCTTTCGCCATAGCCTTGGATGATCAGGTTCTCCGGCGGCACGTCGAAATATTCCACCAGCGCCAGCGCCACGGATTCCGCCCGGCGGTCCGACAGGGCGAGGTTATAGGCGGCGTCGCCCACGGTGTCGGTGTGGCCTTCGACGATAAACAGCTCGTCGGGATTGGCGGCAAGGAAATCGGCAAGCTGGCTGCCCAGATCGGCCAGTTCCTCGGCTTCGCCCGGCTGGATCACCGCAGAGCCGGTTTGGAAGTTGACCGCATCAAGCGTGACCTCGGGCATCAGGTGGCGGACCTCACGGATCGAGCGGACCTGATTGAGCGAAAAGCGGCGGTCGACATCGGCGGCCAGCTGCGCGTTCAGCGCGGCTTCCAATGCGGCCCGATCGCCAGAGGTGACGGTAACGGGCTGTTGTCGGCGCGGCTCTGGCAGGGTGGTCACATCGACCGGTTCTGCCGCTTCCTCGGTGTCGTCGAAAAGCACGATGCGGCGGCCGTCGGCACGCACCTGCACCCGGCGCACCACGGTGCCATCGGCGGCCCGAACGGTGATCACCTGGCTGCCGTCGGGGCGGGTGACGACCACACGCGACGAGCCGTCGGCAAAGTTGCGGGTCTCGACCTCCGAGCCGGGTTGGCGCAGCAGCACGTCATCATCGCGGATGACCTGAAGATCGTTGCCGCGCCGTACCACCACCCGGTCGCCCGAGTTGGACACAACCTCGTCGGCGTCGCCGAGGATCTGGCTCAGCGCCAGCACGCCAAGCCCCAGGGCGGCGGCGGTTTCGGCATTGCTGAAGCCGCGATCATCATCGTCATCGTCGTCTTCACGGGTGCCGCGCTGCTCGGCTTGCTGTTCGACGATGACGTCGCTGCCGAATTCCTCGCTGCTCGAGCGGACGTCGGCCTCGGTCACGGTCTCCACCACGACCTCGCCTTCGGCGGTGGCGGCATCATCCTCGGCCGCCATCGGTGTGCTGTCGGCAACGGTCGTGTCCGGCTCGGTTTCTTCCGGGGCGGGCTCGACCACCTCCACCTCCATGCCCAGCGCGGCCTTCACCGCGGTGCGCAGTTCGGCCTCGGACATATTTTCCGTGGCTCCGAGGTCGAGCGACAGGTCGGAGGCCAGCGCGAGAAGCTGATCGCGGCTCATGGCGTCGATGTCGTTGATACCGGCCAGGCCGCCGAGGGAGGTCTCTGCCTGCGTCTCGGTCTCAGCTTGCGCCTCGGTCTCCGCTTCCGCTTCGGCTTCGGCCTCACTTTCGACCTGGGCTTCGGCCTCACTTTCGACCTGGGCTTCGGCCTCACTTTCG
>NZ_JARAML010000036.1:0-42692 GCF_028807375.1 Marinovum sp. PR37
TCACCGGGACATACGAGCAGGCGGTTCAAATCGGGCGGTTACGTTGCGCCGATGGCCAAGCCCGGCTAAACCCGCGCCCCATGAGCGAGACAAAACACCCATCAGGCGCGCCCTGGCGCAATTTTTACGGCCGGTTCAAGGGCAAGGGCCTGCGCAAGTCGCAGGAACGCTATCTGGACGAGGACCTGGCCGCGCTGTCGCCCGGCCCGGTCGGCTGGGACGAGAACCCCGACCGCGCGCCGCTGGACCTCGGGGCGCTGTTCGGCGGCCGCGATCTCTGGCTGGAGATCGGCTTCGGCGGCGGCGAGCATCTGGTGCATCAGGCGGCCGCCAATCCCGACGTCGGCATCATCGGCGCCGAGCCCTACATCAACGGCGTCGCCATGCTTCTTGGCAAGGTGCGGCAGGCCGGCGTGGACAACCTGCGCATTCATCCCGGCGATGCCCGCGATCTGTTTGACGTGCTGCCGGAGCGTTCGGTCTCCAAGGCCTTTCTGCTCTATCCCGATCCCTGGCCCAAGAAACGCCATCACCGCCGCCGCTTCGTGACGCCGGAGCATCTGGCGCCGCTGTCGGCGCTGATGAAGCCCGGCGCGGAGTTCCGCGTCGCGACCGATATCCCTGATTACGTGCGCCAGACGCTGGAGCAGGTGCCGCGGCACGGTTTCGAATGGCTGGCCGAGCGGCCCGAGGATTGGCGCCGGCCCTGGGAGGACTGGATCTCCACCCGCTACGAGCAGAAGGCGCTGCGCGAGGGCCGGGTGCCCCATTATCTGACGTTTCGGAAGACCTAGGCGGGCTGTATGGCCGACGCGGCTTGGCGGGGTTTCCCCGCGCGCGCCGGACCTGATCCGGCGCCTCTCCCTCGGGCCCGGCGGTGGGGGCCCGGGGCAGGCCGGGGACGGTGGCGCAGCGGCGACGGGCAGTTTTCCTCCGGGCGCTTCCGCCGCGGGATGGACCCCCCTCAACCCGCTTGCTATGAGGGCGCGAGCGATAACGAAGGAACCCGCCCATGTCCGGCCACGGCACGCCCATTCCAATGATTTCCACGCCCTGCGGCCCGCTGTCCGGTATCGCAGAGGTGCCCGGCGACAAGTCGATCTCGCACCGTTCGCTGATCCTGGGCGCTATGGCGGTGGGCGAAACCGTGGTGACCGGGCTGCTCGAAGGCGAGGACGTGCTCGACACCGCCAAGGCGATGCGCGCCTTCGGCGCCGAGGTGATCCGCGATGACGATGGCACCTGGCATGTGCACGGCGTCGGTGTCGGCGGCTTTGCCGAACCCGACCAGGTGATCGATTGCGGCAATTCCGGCACCGGCGTGCGGCTGATCATGGGCGCGGCGGCGACCTCGCCGATCTCGGTCACCTATACCGGCGACGCCAGCCTCAACAAGCGGCCCATGGCGCGGGTGACCGATCCGCTGGCGCTCTTCGGCTGCCAGGCGGTCGGCCGCTCCGGCGGGCGGTTGCCGATGACGCTGGTGGGCGCGGCAGAGCCGGTGCCGGTGCGCTATCAGGTGCCGGTGCCGTCGGCGCAGGTGAAATCCGCGGTGCTGCTGGCCGGGCTGAATGCGCCGGGCCAGACCGTGGTGATCGAGAAGGAAGCCACCCGCGACCACACCGAGCGGATGCTGGCCGGTTTCGGCGCCGAGATCACCACCGAAGAGACCGACGAAGGCCGGGTCATCACCCTGACCGGCCAGCCCGAATTGACGCCGCAGGTGATCGCCGTGCCGCGCGATCCCTCGTCGGCGGCCTTCCCGGTCTGCGCGGCGCTGATCACCCCCGGCTCGGACGTGCTGGTGCCGGGCATCGGGCTCAATCCGACGCGCGCCGGTCTCTTCACCACGCTGCAAGAGATGGGCGCCGATCTGACCTACGAGAACCAGCGCGAGGAAGGCGGCGAACCGGTGGCCGATCTGCGTGCGAAATATTCGCCCGACATGAAGGGCATCGATGTGCCGCCGGCGCGCGCCGCCAGCATGATCGACGAATATCCGGTGCTGTCGGTCGTGGCCGCCAATGCCACCGGCGTGACCAACATGACCGGCGTCAAGGAACTGCGCGTCAAGGAAAGCGACCGGATCGAGGCGATGGCCACCGGCCTGCGCGCCTGTGGCGTCACGGTCGAGGACGGGCCGGACTGGTGGCGTGTGACCGGGCAGGGGCCGGGAACGGTCAGCGGCGGGGCGACCTGCGCCAGCCATCTCGACCACCGGATCGCCATGTCCTTCATGGTTCTGGGGATGTCGACCAGGCAGCCGGTGCGGGTGGATGACGGCACGCCGATCGCCACCTCCTTCCCGATCTTCGAACCTCTGATGGCACAGCTTGGCGCCGACGTGCGCCGCGAGGCGTAATCCGGCAGCGGAAAGGACGAATATTCATGGCGTTTACCATTGCAGTCGACGGCCCGGCGGCCTCTGGCAAGGGCACGATTTCCAAGGCGCTGGCGCGACAGCTGGGCTATGCCCACCTCGACACCGGGCTGCTCTATCGCGCGGTTGGGCGCCAGGTGCTGGACGGCGCCGACCCGCTGGCGGCGGCGCAGGCCTTGACCGCCGAGGCGCTGGACGATCCGAGCCTGCGCACCCCCGAGGTCGCTCAGGCGGCCTCGAAGGTGGCGGTGCTGGGCGATGTCCGCGCGGCGCTGGTGGATTTCCAGCGCGCCTTCGCCCGCCGCGATGGCGGGGCGGTGCTGGATGGCCGCGACATCGGAACGGTGATCTGCCCCGAGGCCGAGGCCAAGCTCTATGTCATCGCCAGCGCCGAGGTGCGCGCCGAGCGGCGCTTCAAGGAGCTGACCGGCAAGGGCATCGAGACCACGCTGGAGACGGTGCTCGCCGATGTCCGCGCCCGCGACGAGCGCGACATGGGCCGCGCCGAGGCGCCGCTGAAGCCGGCCGAGGATGCGGTGCATATCGACACCACCGCGATGGACATCGAGGCCGCCATCGCCGCGGCGCTGGGTGCGGTCCGGGCCCGGCAGGAGGCCAGCGCATGAGCCGCCCCACACGCAAGATCGCCGGCGCCGAGGTTTCGGCCATGGGGGTGGGCGCCATGTCCTTTGCCGAGTTCTACGGGCCGACCACCGAGGAAAACTCCTGGGCGGTTCTGGATGCGGCGATGGAGTTGGGCGTGACCCATATCGACACCTCCAACGTCTATGGCATGGGCCGGTCGGAAGAGGCGATCGGCGCCTATCTGCGCCGCAACATTGCGGCGCGCGAGGTGTTCCACATTGCCACCAAGGCGGGGATTTCCAAGGACGCCGCGGGCAACCGCTGTTTTGACAATTCGCCGGAGCATCTGGAGGCCGAGCTCGACCGCAGCCTGTCGCGCATGGGGATCGAGGCGGTCGATCTGTTTTACGTGCACCGGCGCGAAGAGGCCCGGCCGATCGAAGAGGTGACCGCGACGCTGGTCGCGCTGCGCGACAAGGGCAAGATCAAGGGTTTCGGCTTTTCCGAGATCGCGCCCGCCTCGTTGCGGCGGGCGGCCGCCGTGGCCCCGGTGGCGGCGGTGCAATCGGAATATTCGCTGGCGACCCGCGCGCCCGAACTGGGTCTGGTGCAGGAATGCGCCCGCCAGGGCACCGCGCTGGTGGCCTTTTCGCCGCTGGGCCGGGCCTTTCTCACCGACCGGCCGATCGAGGCCGAACGGGTGCCGACATTAGCCTGGATGAAGAGCAATCCGCGCTTTCTCTCGCCCAATTACGAGGCCAATATCGCCGCGACCGACCGGTTCCGCGCCCTGGCGGCCGAGATGGGCGAACCGGCGGCGGCGCTGGCGATTGCCTGGCTTCTCGCGCAGGGTCCGCACATCCTTCCGATCCCCGGCACCCGGTCGGTTGCGCATTTCCGCGAATGCGTGCGCGGCACCGAATTGGCGCTCTCGACCGAGGATCTGGCCCGGATCGAAGAGGCGCTGCCGGTGGGCTGGGCCCATGGCGACCGCTACAGCGTCGGGCAATACGTCGGGCCCGAGCGGTATTGCTGAGCCGATGAGCGGCGATTTCGCCTCCCTGCGCCTGCCCGCGCATATGCAGCGCAGCTCGGTGCTGGCGGCGAAATACCAGCCCGAGGGCTATCTCGCGGCGCTCGACCGTGAAACGCTGTGGTATGATGCGATCTGGTCGGAGGGGCGGCTTTTCCTGGTCTGTCCGCCGCTCAACAATTTCCGCACGGCCTTTCGCAAGGCGGTGTTTCGCGGCGATGACCGGGTTCTGAAATTCCGCCGGTTGCGGCGCTATGCGCGCCACGAGGTGGCCGAGTTGGATGCGCCGAACTGTCCCGCGGAGATTTCGGTGCTGCTTCAGGGCTGGACCGGCACCAGCGGCGTGAGCCGCGCCGCGCATACGGAGTTTGCCGGGCTGAACACGGCGTTCGTGATGTCCCGCGACAATCCCATCGAGTGGCTGGTGACCCATGCGCGCTATCACCGCGACGCCCATGGGCTCGAGGCGCTGATCGTGATGGACAATGGCTCGACGGCCTACGGCATCGCCGAGTTGCGCGCGGCGCTGGAGGGGGTGGGGCTGTCCCGGCTGACAGTGCTGGAAGTGCCGTTCAAATACGGGCCGGTCGGGCGGAAGCCTTATCGCCGAACCGAAAAATATATGCAGACGGCGCTGTTCAACGTGCTGCGGCTGCGCTTTCTGGGGCAGGCCCGGGCGGTGCTGAATTGCGACGTCGACGAGCTGATCGTGACCCGGGGCGAGAGCGTGTTTGATGCCGCCTGCGCCGCGCGGCTGGGCTTCGTTCAGGTGGCGGGGCATTGGGTCTATCCGGCGCCCGGCGCGGAGGGGCCGTTCAGTCACGCCGATCACAGCCACACAGCCGCGCCGCCGCGCCCCTGTCCGCCGAAATGGTGCCTGGTGCCCTCGGGGCGGCTGGGCGGGTTCAGCTGGGATGTGCACGGGATGGAACGGTTGCCCTTCCTGCGCCGCCGGACCCATGCCGACCTTTCGTTTCTGCATTGCCGCAGCCTGACCACAGGCTGGAAAAGCCTCAAGCGCGATCAGGTGCCGCAGGACACCGTGCCGGACCCCGAGGCGGCGGTGGCGGCCGAGGTGCTGCGCGGGTTGCCCGGGCAGGGCTGACCCGCCCGGCCGCGCCGGCGAAGGGCCTTGAAACTCGGGGCGCAGAGGTGTAAGGACGCCCCGTCGACAAGGCGATAAACGCCGTAGAACAAGAGATCGGGCAGGGTCGGGCAATTTCTCCGGCCCTCTTTCGTTTTGCGGAGGCCCGCGTGACCAAAGCTCCGTCGAGAGGCGGCGCATCATGTAAGACCGGTGGAGACAACCACCCGGCCAGAATAGTGACTTGAAAAAGGAACCAACCGCCACATGGCAAACACATCGATGGAGGAATTCGAAGCCCTCCTGAATGAAAGCTTCGAAATGGACACCCCCGAAGAGGGCTCTGTCGTCAAAGGCAAGGTCATCGCGATCGAAGCGGGCCAGGCCATCATCGACGTCGGCTACAAGATGGAAGGCCGCGTCGAGCTGAAAGAATTCGCGAACCCCGGCGAACAGCCCGACATCACCGTCGGCGACGAAGTCGAAGTCTTCCTGCGCGCGGCTGAGAACGCCCGTGGCGAAGCCGTCATCTCGCGCGAGATGGCCCGCCGCGAGGAAGCCTGGGACCGCCTGGAAAAAGCCTATGCCGACGACCAGCGCGTCGAAGGCGCGATCTTTGGCCGCGTCAAAGGTGGCTTCACTGTCGATCTCGGCGGCGCCGTGGCCTTCCTGCCCGGTTCGCAGGTCGATGTGCGCCCCGTGCGTGATGCCGGCCCGCTGATGGGTCTGAAGCAGCCGTTCCAGATCCTCAAGATGGACCGTCGCCGTGGCAACATCGTTGTCTCGCGTCGCGCGATCCTCGAAGAGAGCCGCGCCGAACAGCGCGCCGAAGTCATCGCCAACCTGGCCGAAGGTCAGGCAGTCGACGGCGTGGTCAAGAACATCACCGAATACGGCGCCTTCGTCGATCTGGGTGGTGTGGACGGCCTGCTGCACGTCACCGACATGGCATGGCGTCGTGTGAACCACCCCTCGGAGATCCTGTCGATCGGCGAGACCGTGAAGGTCCAGGTCATCAAGATCAACAAGGAAACCCACCGTATCTCGCTCGGCATGAAGCAGCTTCAGGAAGATCCGTGGGATCTGGTGGCCGCCAAGTACCCGCTGGAATCGGTGCACCAGGGCCGCGTCACCAACATCACCGACTACGGTGCATTTGTTGAGCTGGAGCCCGGTGTCGAAGGTCTCGTTCACGTCTCGGAAATGTCCTGGACCAAGAAGAACGTGCACCCCGGCAAGATCGTTTCGACCTCGCAGGAAGTCGAAGTCATGGTGCTCGAGATCGACCAGGCAAAACGCCGTGTCTCGCTTGGCCTCAAGCAGACCATGCGCAACCCCTGGGAAGTCTTTGCCGAAACCCACCCCGAAGGCACCGTCGTCGAAGGCGAAGTCAAGAACATCACCGAATTCGGTCTGTTCGTTGGCCTGCCGGGCGAAATCGACGGCATGGTTCACCTGTCGGACCTGTCCTGGGACGAGCGTGGCGAAGACGCGATCCAGAACTACCGCAAGGGCGACGTGGTGCAGGCCGTGGTCTCCGAGGTCGACATCGACAAGGAGCGTATCTCGCTCTCGATCAAGAACGTCGGCGGCGACAAGTTTGCCGATGCGATCGGCGGCGTGAAGCGCGGCTCCGTGATCACCGTCGAAGTGACGGCGATCGAGGATGGCGGCATCGAGGTGGAATACGAAGGCATGAAATCCTTCATCCGCCGCTCCGACCTGTCGCGTGACCGTGCCGAACAGCGCCCCGAGCGCTTCTCGGTCGGCAACAAAGTCGACGTCCGCGTCACCAACGTCGACAGCAAGAGCCGTCGGCTCGGCCTGTCGATCAAGGCACGCGAGATCGCCGAAGAGAAAGAGGCCGTGCAGCAGTATGGCTCCTCCGACTCCGGCGCATCGCTGGGCGACATCCTCGGCGCGGCCCTGAAGGGCGGCGACGAGTAAGCCTCGCGCTGATCCGAACTCGGAAAGCCCCGGTGCCTTGCGCCGGGGCTTTTTCTTTGCCCGCTTCGGCGGTGCCACGGGCCGGGCCCGGCCAGGCGCCTGCGCGAAAAATCGCAGCGAATCAAAGGTCAGGGTTGACAGGCCGGCAATCCCCGGCTGCTGCCGATTTGCCGCCCGTTTGTGCGCGCGGCCGCCCCGGAATGCAAAAAAATCGCGAATTTTCAGGGAGTTTGCCCCTCGCGCATGTTTGCGAAACACGACAATCTATCTATAGTCGCGAATGTGAGACTTCACGCGCGGACCGGTTCAGGGGGGATGGCGCACATGATCAGATCAGAACTGATCCAGAAACTTGCGGATGAAAACCCGCACCTCTATCAACGCGATGTGGAGCGCATCGTAAACACCGTGTTCGAAGAGATCACCGGCGCCATGTCGCGCGGCGATCGGGTCGAACTTCGGGGGTTTGGTGCCTTCTCGGTGAAAAAACGCGATGCGCGCACCGGACGCAACCCGCGCACCGGCGAAGCGGTTGAAGTCGAGGAAAAGCATGTGCCGTTCTTCAAGACCGGCAAGCTGCTGCGGGATCGTCTGAACGGAAAGTAAAGTCACACCATGCGGTACATCAAATACGCCTTTCTGGCGATCGTGGCCCTGGCGCTGGTTGCCGTGGCCGTGGCCAACCGGGATATCGTCACCCTGACGCTGCTGCCCTCGGGGCTGGCGGCGCTGGCCGGCATGAACCAGGCGATCGATCTGCCGCTCTTTGTGGTGATCATTGCCGGGGTGGCTGCCGGCCTGTTGATCGGCTTTGTCTGGGAATGGCTGCGCGAGTTCAGGCAGCGCGCCGAAAGCGCCCGCAAGGACCGCGAGATCAAGGAGCTCAAGCGTCAGCTCCGGCGTCTTCGGGCCGAGAAGCATGCGGGCGAGGACGAGGTGCTTGCCCTGCTCGACGAGGCAAGCTGACCGACCGCGCATGAACGATGTCCGCACCAAGATTTGTGGCCTGACACGGCCGCAGGACGTGGCCGCCGCCGCCGCGGCCGGAGCCAATTACCTCGGCTTCAACTTCTTTCCGAAATCGCCCCGCTACCTCGACATTCCCAGCGCCGGGCAACTGGCGTTGGATGTGCCGCCGGGGATCGCCAAGGTCGTTCTGGTGGTGAACCCCGACAACGCGCTGCTTGATGCCATCACCGGCGGCATGCCGCTCGATATGATTCAGCTGCACGGGCAGGAGAGCCCCGAGCGGGTGACCGAGATCAAGGCGCGCTACGGCCTGCCGGTGATCAAGGTGCTGGGCGTGGCCGATGCGGAGGACCTGCCGCCGCTGGAGGCTTACGGCCGGGTCGCCGATCAGCTTCTGGTGGATGCCAAGCCGCCGAAGAACGCTGAATTGCCAGGCGGCAACGGGCTGACCTTTGACTGGCGGCTGATCGCCGGGCGGCGCTGGCCGGTGCCCTGGATGCTGGCGGGCGGGCTGACGCCCGACAATGTGGGCGACGCCATCGCAATGACCGGGGCGACCCAGGTCGACGTGGCCAGCGGCGTGGAAAGCGCGCCGGGTATCAAGGATGCCGAAAAGATGGCCGCCTTTGTCCGCGCCGCCAATGCGCCCCGAAACGTGCCGCCCAAGCTGCGCTAGGCGGGCACGGTCGGGAATCCCTGACTGGATTATTTTCACCAAGTCTTGCATGATCTCCATGCGCAGGCGGCCTGAACGGAATTACCCGTTCATTCCCGGCGGCCGGCGCATGATATTTCGAGGTGATAAAATGCAAAGATTTTTCAAGGCCAACAAGGCCGCAGCCCGCCGGGCGCGGCTCGCGGTCGAGCGCAGGCTGCTCCCGGCCGGCTATCCGGGGTTTCAGGCCACGCCCGGCGACATGGACTGGCAATCAGAGCTCTGGGTGCGGATGTTTGTGGACATGTCCTACTGCGTGTTCTCCGAAAGCGGCATGATGTTTGCCCGGCGCGGCGTGACCGATGACGGCCAGATGATCTGGCTGGTCAAGCACATCCAGCGGCCGCTGGCGTTTCACGCGGTGGCGCATGATCCGGCGCAGGCCTTTGCCTGCGCCAGAGAGGCCTGGGCCGCCTGCGACGCCTTGCGGGAACGGCGGGCCGAGATCCGGGCGCTCTGCCGCGATCTGCTGATGGGCCGCGCGCGATTCGATGTCACGGTCGAGGATGCCGCCGCCGCGCCGCTGTCGTCGGTCGAGGTGCGGTTCTTCCTGCGTCGGATGGGGCTTTCGCGGCGGCGCCGGATATCGGGCCGTCTGGCGGCGCTGATCGCGCTGATCGAACCCCAGGTGGGCATCGTGGTCTGGACCGCATTTCGCCGCCAGACCCAAGGCCAGGAAGTGACCCGCGCCGCGCTGGCCTGACCCGGGTGTCTCACAGCGCGCGCGTCATCTCGATCGCGACGGCCTGTTCGGAAAAGCCGACAAAGCGATAGCTGTCTTCGGGCAGCGCTTCGCGCAGGGCCTTGTATTCATGATGGCGCCAGCCGGGATAGCCGTAGAGCTCGTCGAAGAGCAGCACCGAGCCCGCCACCAGCCGCGGCCTGATCTGCGCGAGCACGAAGGCGGTGGGCGTATAGGTGTCCATATCGAAATGCGCCAGGGCGAAAGGCGTTTCGCCCTGCTGCACCAGCCAGCCCGGCACGGTGTCCTGCACCCAGCCCTTGACCAGCGTCACGTTGCTGCGCACTTCCGGCAGCACGCCGTCGAGATTGTAGCGCCCGGCCTCGCCACCCCGGGAATGACCGGTCCAATCCTCTTCCAGCCCCTCGAAGCTGTCGAAGCCGGTCACATGGCCGCCCTCGGGCTCCAGCATCCGGGCGAAGAGGTTGATGCCATGGCCGCGCCAGACGCCGAACTCGGCATAGAGCCTCCGGGCGCCATGGGTGGCCAAGGCCTGCTTGGCGCAATACTTGCGAAGCCCGGCCTTGCGCGGAAACAGCATGGCGCCGGTCATCGCCTCGCGAAAGGTTTCGAAGCTGTCGCGCACTGCGTGCTCTTGCAACAGCGTGAGCGGCGTCATGCGCTCGGGCTGGTCTTCGCTCATCCGGCAACCTGCAAGACGATCTTGCCGATATGGCCGCCGGCCTCCATCCGGGCATGGGCGGCGGCGGCGTCAGCCAGGGCAAAATCGCTGTCCATCACCGGGCCGATGCGGCCGGTGTCCAGAAGCGGCCAGACCTCGCGGTGCAGATCCTCGGCAATCCGCGCCTTGGCCAGATCGCTCTGCGGCCGCAGGGTCGAACCGGTGATCGTGAGCCGGCGTGTCATCAGCGGGGCAAAGTTGACCTCGGTCTTGGGGCCTTGCAGAAAGGCGATCTGCACCAGCCTCCCGTCCTCGGCCAGGCTCTTGAGATTGCGCACGATGTAGGGGCCGCCCACCATGTCGAGGATCAGGTCGGCCCCGCCCTCGGCGCGCAGCACCTCGACAAAATCCTCTTCGCGATAGTTGATCGCCCGTTCGGCACCCAGATCGGCGCAGGCGCGGCATTTCTCGGCCGATCCGGCGGTGGCAAAGACCCGCGCGCCAAAGTGCTGCGCCAGCTGGATCGCCGTCGTGCCGATGCCGGAAGAGCCGCCGTGCACGAGAAACCGCTCGCCGGCCTGCAAGCCGCCGCGCCGAAAGACATTCGACCAGACCGTGAAATAGGTCTCCGGCAGACAGGCGGCCTGTTTCAGCTCCATGCCCTTTGGGATCGGCAGGCAGTGGGCGGCCGGTGTCGCCACATATTCGGCATAGCCGCCCCCGGGCAGCAGCGCGCAGACGCGGTCGCCCACCTCCCAGTCGCTGACATTGGTGCCGATGGCCACGATTTCGCCCGAAGCCTCGAGACCCGGCAGGTCGCTGGCCGAGGGCGGCGGCGCGTAAGAGCCGGCGCGTTGCAGCGCGTCGGGACGGTTGACCCCGGCCCAGGCCACGCGGATCACCACCTCGTTGGGGCTCGGTTCCGGCACCGGGCGCTCGGTGAGTTGGAGAACATCCGGCCCGCCGGGGGCGGTGATTTCCACCGCCTGCATCATCTTGGTCATCTCGTGTCCCTCAATGTTCGGTATCTTGTGGCCGCCAGCGCCCGGGAAAGCCTGACGGCGGTTTCGGCGCCCGCAGGCGCGACAGCAGCATATCCGGTCCGGCCATGAGCTTGGACAGAACCGGGTTACCGCGGGCCTGCGCCTTGACCTTCTCGACCTGCATCACGTTGTCGATTCTGCGGTCGAGAAACTCCCAGGTCGCATGGTGGTCGGGCGTGTCGTCGCCCAGCCAGTAGAGCACCGTGGCGCTGTAGACCGCGCTCAGCGTGGCCCGCTTGGTGTACCAGTTGACGTCGTCTGATGTGTCGCCGAGCGCGGTCCAGATCGCATCGGCGGTGTTCCAGATCGCGCGGGCGCCTTCGGGCGCATGGTTGGGCAGGGAAAACAGCGTCATCCCGCGCCGCACCAGCTCCCTGTCTTCGACCGCCTCGAGCCGGGCGCGAACGGCAAAGGCGATGCGGTCGCGAAAGCGCATCGCCGAGAGGTCGGCCTGCTCGATCCGCGCGATCATCGCGCAGTCGCCCTTGCGGTGATAGGCCAGCGCCAGATCCACCGCGCCGCGCGGATAAAGCGCGCGGGCCACCGTTTCGTTGACTTCGCTCTGCGCGATCGCTGCGCGAAAGGCGGGTTCGCTCCAGCCGTCAAAGGGCACATGCGAGGTCATTGCCGCCAACAGCCTGTCTTCCACCGGGGTTTGCGTCATCTCTGGATCTCCTGTCGGGCCGAGGTTATCGCGCCCGGCGCGGCAGCGAAAGCCGCATCCTGCGCCGCTTGGGCCGACTGGCCATCGCTGCCTGGCGGCGGCGGTGGCGGGCGGACCGCTGACCTGGATTGGCCTCTTCCCGCGTCAGGCGGGGAATAGCTCAACCATGCGAGGGCGGGGCTTGTTCCCTGCTGCAAGCCAGCCAGCGGCTGCGGCACCGCGCCACTGGACAAAGCGGGGTGGGCTTGTTATATGGCGAATTCCTGCAATTTCCTTGCAACTCAAACTTAGAAAGGTGGTGAAAACCACATGCAGGTTAGTGTTCGCGACAACAATGTCGATCAGGCGCTTCGTGCCCTGAAGAAAAAGCTGCAGCGTGAAGGCGTATTCCGCGAAATGAAGCTCAAGCAACATTTCGAGAAGCCGTCCGAGAAAAAAGCGCGCGAGAAAGCTGAAGCGATCCGCCGTGCCCGGAAACTGGCGCGCAAGAAAGCCCAGCGCGAAGGTTTGCTCTGAGCAACCCAGCTTTGGACACAAGAGAATTGGACCCCCGGGCGTGCGCTTCGGGGGTTTTTCTTTGTCCGGTGGCTGGCGCGGCTGGACGCAGACGCAAAGGGCCGGCCTCCGTCGGGAGGCCGGCCCTTGCTCAATGCCCGGGCGTCAGGCGCCGGGCGCAATATGGCTGGCGTTATTCGAAACGCGCCTGAATGCGTTGGCGTTTGTCGCCTTCGCTTGCGTCGCTGGACAGGATGTTCAGGATCACGGCGACTTCCTCGTCACCGATGCGCGCGAGATCGGCAAGCGTGACCTCGGGCGCAAAGGTCCGAATCCTTGCCAGGTTGGTCTGGTTGACGAAATCGCTCGTCGCTTCGGCGTTCATCATCATCGAGTCGTCGCCCTCGAAGAGCGCGCGCACGGTGGAGCGTTTGTCCCCGCCATCTTCACCGGACGAGATGGTATTCAGGATGCCGGCGATCTGTTCGTTTTCCATCGCCTGGAGATCCGCCAATGTGGCCTCGGGCACATACGCCTGAATTTTGGCCAGGTTGGTCTCGTTGGCGAATTCGCTGGTCGCCATGCTGTCCATATCCATTGCGCTGGAGTCTTCGAACAGCGAGCGCACGGTCGAAGCCTTGTTGCTGCCCGAGTCGCCCGAGCTGATCGCGTTCAGGATCACCCGGATTTCGGTATCGGTCATGGCCTGAAGGTCGGCCATGGTTGCTTCGGGCACGAAATTCTGAATCGCCAGCAGGTTCTGCTCGGTCGCTTCGATGGTGGCGGCGGTCGCACCGGACGCACCGGCGAGAACGATGGCGCTTGCGTAGAGAATGCGTTTCATGTCTTGTCCTTTCGGTAAACGGCCCAGAGGACCGGAACTTGGTTACTCGTTTGGCGGCCGTTGAGTGCCACCAGCCCACCACGAACTGGCGCGCTCGGCGCCGGTCTCAATGCAAATGCCGCCAAAGCCCGGTAAACAAAATGTTTGTGGCCGTGTTCGGAATCTGCGCTAGACAGGGATAATGCGCTGATTTTGAAAGGAAACGCGGCTCTCACCGTTGCGATATCGATAAGTTTTGGCAAGAGAGCTATTGCGTTCGGACGGGCAACCCGAGGCCGGGCTAAACCAGTATCCCGAAACTAGAAAACCGGCCCGAGGGGCCGGTTTTTGGGGCTGTTCTGCCGGGGGAGTTCCGGCAGAACGGCAATCGAGGGCAGGGGGTCAGCCTGCGTTGTTGACCAGCGAGCGCACGGTCGAGGTGACTTCGCTGCGCGATTCATCGGAGTTGATCGCGTTCAGGATGACGAGGATCTGGCGCTCGGAGAGTTGCGACAGGTCAGCGTTCGGCGCGTATTGCTGGATGGTGCGTTCTGCCACGGAGTTGGCCACGGTTGCAGCCGATGCGGTGGTGGCAGCCCCTGCCAGAACGAGAGCGGTGATTGCGATGATGTTTTTCATTGTCGTTTCCTCAGTTCAATGGTGCCCGTCTGGGCGTTTCTGTTCGAAGTAGGTGGTCGCCTCCGACACCAATCAAACTGGGGGATACCGCGGCGGTTCTCAAATCACGCTCTGGCTCACGCCGGCTCACCAACTTGTGGACTTGAAACTTGCACAACGGCTTCCAAGGGGGTGAAAACAAGCGGTTTTTCACGATCTGGTGGCACAGACGGGAGACCGGAGCGTGAACCGAAAGGCCGGAAAGCCGGCTGTCATGAGGCGTAAACATTATTTGTGCACTCATGCACATGGAATTCTGAAATAACTTCTCACGGCGCGGTGACGCGCAGCGACGGAAGGTGAGCGTCGGCACGTTATATATTGTCGGTGTCGCGGGTCTCCGGCAGAAAAATCGGGGTTGATTTCGAATCTCGCCGGTAGTATCCGGTCACCCGGCCACAGGGGTATAGCTCAGCTGGTAGAGCGACGGTCTCCAAAACCGTAGGTCGCGGGTTCGAACCCTGCTGCCCCTGCCATTTTTCCATGACATGCGATGCACGGACCGGTCCGAGCGAAGTGCGCCAGGCGTTGGCTTGCACTCGACCGGAGCGGCCACTACGCTGAAAATCTGAGCAGCGCGAAGGAATTGCCGCGACATTGCCCGCTCAGGTTGCGGTCTTTTGGCGCCGGAATTGACTCCACCCGGCCGAAGGGCGTCAATCCTCGGCAAAGGCTGACCGCCCGAGGTAATCAAGAGGAGATCACCAGCGCATGGCGTCCCCCTCCGCCACATTCTCCACCCGACTGACCAAGCTGGTCCAGGAAATCTATCCCGATCTCGACGCGCATATCCTGTCGAGCCAGATCATCGAGGCCTTCTGGCCCGACGACGCCCACCGCCGCAAACGCGGCCGGGTGCCGTCGAACAAGCTCTGGTCGGAACATGACGCGGTGCTGATCACCTATGGAAATTCGATCGTCGACGGTCAGCACAAGCCGCTCGACCTGCTGCATGATTTCCTGCTGCGCAAGATGAAGGGCGTGGTCAACGGCGTGCATATCCTGCCGTTCTTTCCCTATACCTCCGACGACGGTTTTGCCGTCACCGATTATCGCGCGGTCAATCCCGAACTGGGCGGCTGGGCCGATATCCGGCGCATCGCCGATGAATTCCATCTGATGTCCGATCTGGTGCTGAACCATGTCTCTTCGCAAGGTCCTTGGTTCAATGCCTACCGGCAGGGGCAGGCGCCCTATGATCGCTATTTCTTCGAGGCCAGCCCCGAGGACGACCTGAACGAAGTGGTCCGCCCGCGCACCACGCCGCTGTTGCAGGAGATCGAGACGCCGCAAGGCCCGCGCCATGTCTGGTGCACCTTCAGCCACGATCAGGTCGATCTCGATTTCCGCAATCCCGAGGTGCTGATCGAGATGCTGCGGATCATTCGCCTGCATATCGACAATGGCGTGCGCATCCTGCGGCTCGATGCGGTGGCCTTCCTGTGGAAGGAGATCGGCACCTCCTGCATCCACCTGCGCCAGACCCATGCGGTGGTGCAGCTGATGCGGCTGCTGTGCGATTTCGCCACCGAGACAGTGGTGCTCCTGACCGAGACCAACGTGCCCCGGACCGAGAACCTGAGCTATTTCGGCAACCGCAATGAGGCGCATGTTGTCTACAACTTCCCGCTGCCGCCGTTGATCCTGCATGCGATGCAATCCGGCAGTGCCCGCTTTCTGCACCGCTGGCAGACCGCGATGCCGCCGGCGCAACTGGGCTGTGCCTATCTCAACTTCACCGCCAGCCATGACGGCATCGGCATGCGCCCGGCGGACGGCGTGTTGCCGGCGCAGGAAAAGGCACGCATGATCGAGACGGCGCAGGCCGCCGGCGGGCTGGTCTCGATGCGCTCGCTGCCTGGCGGCGGCCAGGAGCCCTACGAACTGAACTGTGCCTTCTTCGAGGCGGTGCGCCGCACCTTCAAGGGCGAAGACGAGCATCACATCGACCGTTTCCTCTGTTCCCAGACCATCGTCATGTCGCTCGAAGGCATCCCGGCCTTCTATATCCATTCGATGCTGGCCACACCGAACGATCACGAGGCGGTCGCGCGGCGCGGCATGAACCGGGCGATCAACCGGCATCGCTGGGATTACCCGACGCTATTGGAGAAGCTCGACGATCCCGAGAGTACAAGCTCCGAGGTCTTGCGGCGGATGTCCGAGCGGCTGAAGCTGCGTGCCCGGCAGACGGCTTTCCACCCCAATGCCACCCAGTTCACCCTGTCGCTGGACGAACGTGTTTTCGGCCTCTGGCGGCAGAGCCTCGACCGCGACCAGTCGATCTTTGCGCTGCACAATGTCAGCGACGAAGAGTTGCGCGTCTCGCCCACGGCGGTGAACCTGATCGAAGGCGAGACCTGGCTCGATCTGCTGACAGGCGAAGAGATCGACGCCAACGGCGAAGATATCGTCTTTGCACCCTATCAATGCCGCTGGATCACCAACCGCTGGTAGGGGGGCGCCTCAGGCCGGGTCGAATTCGGCCTCGTCCTCAGAGACGGCAGTGCGCAGATCAGCCAGGAAGCTCGGGTCTGCGGCGTGGACGCGGTGCCAGGTGGGGATAAAGGGCGTCTCGTGCGGATTGTCGAGAAAGACCTGACCGGCCGAGATGATGTTCTCGGCAAACAGTTCGATGCTCTTTTCCTCGCGATGCCGGTCAAAGCTGAGCCCGTTCATCGTCGCGTCATTGGCGTAGCTGTCGAGCAGGTCGAGCGCCGTGCGGTAATAGGTGGCCTTGAGCGTGCGAAAGACATTGGGTGTGAACACGGTGCCATCGGCCGCCAGCTTGCGGAAGATCGCCTTGCAGATGTCGGTCGACATGCGGCTCAGCCCCTTGCTGGCATCCTCGGGCGAGAGATCCTGGTGCTTGTGGTCATAGGCGTCCGAGATCTCGACCTGACAGACCGATTTCGGCGCCAGGTTGCGCCAGGCCTCCGACAACGTGCCGATCTCCAGCCCCCAGTCCGAGGGAATGCGCAAGTCGGGCAGGATCGGCGTGCGCATGGCAAACTCGCCCGAGAGTGGATATCGGAAGGAGCGCAGGTAGTCGATATAGTCGCGGTCGCCGATCACCTTTTTCAGCGCGATCAGGATCGGCGATACCAGCAGCCGCGTGACCCGGCCGTTCAGCTTGTCGCCGCCGATTCGAGGGTAATAGCCCTTGGACATCTGGTAGGGGAACGACGGGTTGGCCACCGGATAGACCAGCCGCGCCAGCATCTCGCGTTCATAGGTCAGGATATCGCAATCGTGCAGTGCCAGCACTGCGCTGTCGGCACAGGCGATGAGATAGCCGATCGAGGACCAGACGTTCTTGCCCTTGCCCTGTTCCTGCGGCGCCAGCCCGTGGCGCGTCAGCCTTGCATCCAGCGCCTGCATCCGCGGGCTGTCGTTCCAGATCACAGTATGGGTCTGCGGCAGCCGGTCAAAGAACTTGCGGGCATGGCGGTATTCGGTCTCGTCGGCGCGATCGAGACCGATGATGATCCGGTGCAGGTAGGGCACATGCGAGAGCTCTTCGAGGATGTGCGGCAGCGCCGTGCCTTCAAGCTCGGAATAGAGCGACGGCAGGATCAGCGAAATGCGCCGGGTCTGGGCATAGGTGGTCAGCTCGTATTCGAGATCGTGCAACTCGCGGGTGCGCAGATTGTGCAGGGTGGTGATATTGCCGTTCTGGTGGAAATCAGCCATCTGAAGGCGCCTCTTTGTTGTGCTTCACGTCTTGTACTAGGGCCAGCACGGCGGCGTTCCAGCCCTCCGGTCCCGGCGTTTCGGCGCGGCGCACCCGGCCGCTGTCCTCGCCCGGCAGGCGCGGCAGGGGGCGACTGTGCGGGTTGGGGATGATGACGCCGCGATCGGCCGCTTCCAGCATTTCGATGTCGTTGGGCGCATCGCCGAGCGCCAGCGTCATTCGCGGCGTGTATTGCGCGATCAGCGCCGCCATCTGGTCGGCCTTGGTCTGACCGTGGGAAAACGTGAGAAACCTGCCGCCGCGCCGGGCGTGCAGTCCGGCCTTGCCGGCGCTGGCGAGAAACTTCTCCAGCCCGGCCGGCGTGCCGGTCCAGCGCCCCGGCTCGCTGAATTCGCGGCGCCGGGCAAGGGCGGCCTGCGCGCGCGGCAACCCGGTGACACGGGCGACTTCGGCGTCGCTCATGTCGCCAAAACCGTCGAAGGCGCAAAACCCTTGCGGCAACTGACGCAGGGTTTTCCGGATGGCGCGATAAACGCTGTCGTCAAAGCCCTCCTCGGCACCCGCCGCAAGCAGCCCGGCGCCGTTCTCGACGATGGCGGGCCAGCCGGCGAGGCCGAGTGCCGCGCGCAGCGGTGCCACCTCGGCGGCAGTCTTGCTGGTGGCGAGAACCACGCCGGCGCCGATCTCTGCCAGCGCGGCCAGCGCGGCCCGGGCGGGGGCGAAGGAATAGCTTTCGTGATCGAGCAGGGTGCCGTCGAGATCGGAGAACACGAGAAGGGGCAGGGCGCGAGTCATGCTCAAAGACTAGGCAGCCGGCAGCCAAGGCGCCACAGATGGCGGGTGTCTCTGGCGCGTAATTGACCGTCGCTGCCTAGAAAACAGGCAGGCCTCGCCGGCAAAGCCGGTGCGGCGGACCTTGAAATCTGTCGGCGAGGCGCGTAAGTCGCCCCCTGACCCTTGCAAGGACAGACCAATGGCAATGACCAACCCCCTTCAGTTCATTCAGCAGGTGCGCGCCGAGATCGCCAAGGTCGTCTGGCCCACCCGCCGCGAAGTGCTGCTGACCACGGTGATGGTATTCATCATGGCGACCCTGACGGCGATCTTCTTTGCCATCGTCGATCTGCTGATCCGCGGCGGGCTTCAGGCTGTCCTGAACATGTTCGGCTGACCTCCCGCTCCCGCGCCGCGCAGCGGCCGGGGCATGTCAGCTGCCAGCCGATCCGGGCCTTACGCCCGGGAGGCTGGGTATTCCATCAGGTCAAGGAGGTCCCATGGCAGATCTGAAGAGTTCCGCAACGCGCAATCTGGCCCATTACCGCGAGATCCACCGCACCGATCCGCGGTACGGCCGCTCGTCGCAAAAGCTGGTCGGGCTGATCGCCGATGCGGTGCGCGCCGGTCAGGCCACCACCCCGGGTTGGCAGCCGAAGACGCTGCTGGATTTCGGCTGCGGCAAATCGCAGGCGGCCGAGCGGGTGGCAAAAAAGTTGGGGCTGACGCATTACCTTTATGATCCGGCCATTCCCGGCCTCGAGACGCTTCCGGTGGCGCAGGCCGATCTGGTGATGAATACCGACGTGCTCGAGCATCTCGACGAGACCGAGGTGGACCTGCTGATCTCGGACGTGCGCGGGCTGACCGATCATGCCTATTTCAATATTGCCACGGCACCGGCTTCCAAGGTGCTCGACAGTGGCGAGAACGCGCATGCGACGGTGCAGCCGCCGGAGTGGTGGCAGGCCCGCATTGCGACGCATTTTCCCACCGTGGTACGGCTGCCGGCGGCCAAGAACCGGGTGAGCTTTGCGACCTGGCAGATCTCTGAAAAGGAGATGCGCCGGGTGGTGGCCGGCGACATGTGGCGCCGCAAGGACCGGATCAAGGCCGTCATGTATCGGCTCGGGCTGGGGTAAGCCCCCTTGAAATCGTTCCGATGGGGCAGTAAACAGCCGCCATCCCAAGACATCTGGCGCGTGGCGATTCGGTTCACGCGCCGATTTTTTGTTTCCGGGACTCATGCCGGGCCAGGCCCATGGCAATGAACAAAAACGCTTTCGGTCGGGCAGGCCGGGTCAACGCAAGGTGAGCGCCAGATGGCAAAACGGTGGTATTCGGTCAGCGTCCTCTCGAACTTCGAGAAGAAGATTGCCGAACAGATCAAGCAAGCGGTGGAAGAGCAGGGGCTCGAGGATCAGATCGAAGAGGTTCTGGTGCCCACCGAAGAGGTGATCGAGGTCCGCCGTGGCAAGAAGGTGACAACCGAACGCCGCTTCATGCCGGGCTATGTGCTGGTGCGGATGGAAATGTCGGACCAGGGCTACCACCTGATCAACTCGATCAACCGCGTCACCGGTTTCCTCGGCCCGCAGGGCCGCCCGATGCCGATGCGCGATGCCGAGGTTGAGGCGATCCTGGGCCGTGTTGCCGAAGGCGAAGAGACGCCGCGCACGCTGATCCACTTCGAGGTCGGCGAGAAGGTCAAGGTCTCGGACGGGCCGTTCGAGGATTTCGACGGCATGATCGAAGAGGTCGACGAGGACAACCAGCGCCTCAAGGTGTCGGTCTCGATCTTTGGCCGGGAGACGCCGGTGGAACTGGAATTCACTCAGGTCTCGAAACAGGGCTGAGGGAGCGGTGGGTTGAACACCCACCCTGCGGGCCGCAAGGTCCGTTCGTTCGTGGGAGGCAAGGGCACGCGTGCCGGAGCCCCACCACGCTAGCAGGAGCCCGGAACGCGTTCCGGTCTCATAGGGTGGGTTTCAAACCCGCCGATGACAAAGGAGAAGGCCAATGGCCAAGAAGCTCGTCGGCAGCATGAAGCTGCAAGTGCCCGCAGGGCAAGCCAACCCGTCGCCGCCCGTCGGCCCCGCGCTCGGTCAGCGCGGCATCAACATCATGGAATTCTGCAAGGCGTTCAACGCCAAGACGCAGGACATGGAGCCGGGCGCGCCGTGCCCGACCGTGATCACCTACTATCAGGACAAGTCCTTCACCATGGACATCAAGACGCCGCCCGCGTCTTACTACCTGAAGAAGGCCGCCAAGCTGAAATCCGGCGCCAAGACCCCGTCGCGGGAAACCGTGGGCTCGGTCACTGTCAAGCAGGTGCGTGAAATCGCCGAAGCGAAGATGAAGGATCTCAACGCCAACGATATCGAAGCGGCGATGAAGATCATTGTTGGCTCTGCCAACTCCATGGGCATCGAGGTGAAGTAAGATGGCGAAACTTGGAAAACGCAGCCGCGCCGCCCGCGAAGCCTTTGCCGGCAAGGAAAACGTCTCGGTCGAAGAGGCGATTGACCTGATCAAGGGCAATGCCAACGCGAAATTCGACGAAACCGTCGAAATCGCCGTCAACCTCGGCGTCGATCCGCGCCACGCCGACCAGATGGTCCGCGGCGTCGTCGGCCTGCCCAACGGCACCGGCAAGACCGTGCGTGTCGCCGTCTTTGCCCGTGGCGCCAAGGCCGAGGAAGCCGAAGCCGCCGGCGCCGACATCGTCGGTGCAGAGGACCTGATGGAAACCGTGCAATCCGGCAAGATCGAGTTCGATCGCTGCATTGCCACCCCCGACATGATGCCGATCGTCGGCCGTCTGGGCAAGGTTCTGGGCCCGCGCAACCTGATGCCGAACCCCAAGGTCGGCACCGTGACCATGGATGTGGCCGAGGCGGTCAAATCCGCCAAGGGCGGCCAGGTTCAGTTCAAGGTCGAGAAGGCCGGTGTCGTGCACGCTGGCGTGGGCAAAGCCTCTTTCGATGCCGAGAAACTGGCCGAGAACGTGCGCGCCTTTGTCGGTGCCGTGTCGAAAGCCAAGCCGGCCGGCGCCAAGGGCACCTACATGAAGAAGATCTCGCTCAGCTCGACCATGGGCCCGGGCGTGTCGGTGGCGGTGGAATCGGCCAACGCCGAATAATCCGTTTCAAGATTTAAGGAAAAACGCGTCCCTCGGGGCGCGTTTTTTCGTTTTTGGGCAAGGGTTTCTTAGGCAATTGCGCGCATCCTGCCGGCGTTTTCGACACCGGCGACAAAGGAGAGCTGCGCCATGTTACCCAAGATCCTGACAACCCTGTTTCTGGCCATGGCCTGCGCGGTGCCCGCCGCCCGGGCCGAACTTTCCGCGCCGGAGGGGCGGGTTCTGCTTACCGTTTCCGGCGATATCTCGGCCACCAACACCGAAGACATGGCCGAGTTCGACCGCGACATGCTCATGGCGCTGGACTGGCGCGAAATCGAGACCTTCACCTCCTTCACCGAGGGGCCGCAGGTCTTTGCCGGGCCGACCCTGGCATCGGTGCTGGCGGCGGCGCAGGCCCGTGGCGACACCCTGACGGTGACGGCGCTGAACGATTACGCGGTTTCCTTTCCCCGCGATCTGGCGGTGCGCCATGGGGCGCTGCTGGCGATGGATCATGCCGGGCGGCCGATGCGGATTCGCGACAAGGGCCCGATCTGGATTGTCTTTCCGCTGACCGAGGCCGAGGCGGCGGATGCGCCGTTTGACAACCAGATGGTCTGGCAATTGGCAAAGGTGCACGTCGGGCCGTGACCCGGCTGGCCGCGGTCAAGGGCGCGCTGGTCGAGCATGGGCGCAGCATCCGCGCGATTGTGGCGGTCGCCGTGATCGTGGCGCTTGCGGTGCTCTTTGTCGCGCAGCAGGCGGATATGACCCGGACCAAGGAGCGCGCGATGGACCGGGTTTCGGCGACGTCCTGGAAGGTCAGCGAGCTGGTGTTCGAGACGCTGCGCTTTTCGATGGCGTTGCGGTTGCATGCTACCGGCGAGGTCAAGCGCGCCGATGTGGAATTCAGCTTCGAGTTGCTCTGGAGCCGGATCGACGTGGTTGACAACACCGCCGTCGGAGCGACCGAGGAGATGCGCGAGATCCTGACCCGGTTCCGCGCGCTGCTTGCTGCCGAGGAAGAGGCGATCTTCGACCGGCCGCTGATCCCGCCGCGGGTCGCGGTCAGCCTTGCCGAAGAGATGTCGGGTATCGCACGCGAGTTGCGCGTGATCTGGCTGGCCACTTTCCAGAACCGAAGCTTTGCCGAGCTGACCCTGCGCACGCTCGAGGATGCCGGTTCCGAACGGTTGCAGACGCTGATCGTCGCGCTGATGGGTCTGCTGGTGATGTATGTCATCGCCGAGATCATCTATGCCGGCGTGGCGCAGAAGCGCGAGATGCGGCTGCGGCAGGCGGCGGCCCAGGCCAGCGAGGCCAAGACCCGCTTTCTGGCCAATGTCAGCCATGAGATCCGCACCCCTCTGAACGGCATCCTCGGCATGGCGGGCGAGCTGGCCGAAACCCGGCTCGACACCGATCAGACCGCCTGCGTCAAGATCATCCGGCAATCCGGCGAGGTGCTGCTGAACACGCTGAACGATGTGCTCGACCTGGCCAAGGTGGAGGCCGGCGAACTGGTGATCGACCGCCGCCCCTTCGATCTGGCCGAGGCGATCGGGGTTGCCCATGCGCTCTATCGATCCACCGCCCGGGACAAGGGGCTGCGCCTGCGCACCGAGCTGGCGCCGGATCTGCCGCGCCGGGTGATGGGCGACGGCACGCGGCTGCGTCAGGTGTTGCACAACCTGATCAGCAACGGGCTGAAATTCACCGCCGAGGGCGAAGTTCGGATCACCGCCGAGCGGCTGCCCGACACCGGCCGCATCCGCATATCGGTGCGCGACACCGGGCCGGGGATCGCGCCGGAAGACCAGGCGATGATCTTTCGGCCTTTCACCCAGGCCGATGTCAGCATCACCCGCAAACACGGTGGCACCGGCCTCGGCCTGTCGGTCTCGCGCCAGCTGATCGAGGCGATGGGCGGCGACATCGGCCTCGAGAGCGCGGTGGGCGAGGGCGCGATCTTCTGGTTCGATCTCGATCTGCCGGCGGTCGACCCCGCCGATACGGCCGCCGCCGCCCCGGCGGACGCCGAGCCGGCGCCGGACGCCGCATCGCGCGCCGGGCCGCGGGTGCTGGTGGTCGATGACAATGCCACCAACCGGCTGCTGCTGCGGCGCTTTCTCAAAGATCGGGCCAGCCGCATCGCCGAGGCCGCCGATGGCGCCGATGCGGTGGCCACGGTCGAGGCCACGGACTTTGACATCATCCTGATGGATATCCAGATGCCGGTGATGGACGGGATCGAGGCCACCCGTCGCATTCGCCGGCTCGAGTCGGCGAACGACCGGCCGCCGGTGCGTATCATCGCGGTGACCGCGAATATCATGGAACATCAAAGGCGCGGCTACCTGGAAGAGGGCATGAACGACGTGATCGGCAAGCCGGTGTCGAAAAAGACGCTTTTGGCCAAGCTGGATGCCGCGCCGGTCGATCCCGCCGCGGTGGCCGGCGCTGCCTGAACTCTCTGGAGTGCAGCAAGGGCACCGCGCGCGGCGCCCTTGCCGTGACCCTGGCGGCAGATCACTCGGCCAGCACTTCCAGTTTCACATTGGTGAAATCGAGGCCATTGTCGGTCTCGCCCGGCGACTTGGAAGAGCCGAAGGTCTTGGAGTTCACGTGAAAGGCCAGCATGCCCAGGGTGTCGATATCACTGCCCGGGTCGATCTGGCTGAAGGTGCTGAGCACTTCGCCATCCTGCATCAGCGTGCCAGTGATCTCGACGCCCTCGGCGCGTTTTGCCACCGCGAGCGTGCCGGTATAGGTCTGACCGGCCGCGAACCGATAGGACGCGCCGCCTTCGCCCAGCATGTCCCAGGCGTCGAGCCCGCCGAGCAGCCGGCCGAGAGCTTGGTCGTTGTGCTTGCGGACCTCGATATTGGCGGCTTCGGCGGTGTTGACGTCGTAAGTGATCAGATACCCCGGCAGCCCGTCATACGTGGCATTCGGGCTTTTTGACGAGGCCGAAAGGTCGCCCTCGAGCGCGCCACGGCCCAGCGTGTCAAACAGCCCGACGCGGAAGGCGGCCCCCCGATCGTGACCTATGGTCGCCGGCGTCTCGAAGGTGAAACTGGCCTTCAGCGTCTGCCCCTCGGTCAGCATCTGCGGCGCAAAGGTGGTGCGGATGCCCCGGCCCGAGCCGCCGGAGACCAGGCCCAGCCGGCCCTGGGAGACCTCGATCGAACTGCTGTTCGAGGTAGTCCACCAGTTGCTGTCGCTGGCGTCAGCGCCGTCGTCGCGGCCGCCATCGGCGAAACTGTCGTCAAAGACGATGCCGGGGCTGGCCGGGGCAGCCGGCGCCGGGGAGCGTTGTGCGATGGCCTTGGTCAGCGGCGGTCCGTCGGCCGGCGGCGCGTCGTGCGTGTAGTCCAACGCGTAAAAGATCACCCGGTCGAAATCGGTCTCGGGCGCGGGGCTGGTGTTGTTGCCGGTATAGGCGCCGGCCTTGAAGAACATGAACTCGTCCTCGACGGAAAATCCGCTGTCGCGCATGTCGAAGGGCTCGGCCACCACCTCCGTCCCGTCGTCGCGGATGATCTTGAGGTGCAGCATGGGAATGATCCGGTCGCCCTCGGGCCTGCCCGTGACTTTGATCTCGTAGCTGAAAATCTCGTCCAGCGCGATGCCGTCCTCGGGGTTGGCAATCCGGTCGCCCCGGCCGCCGATCACGTCCACCCAGACCTCCTTGCCGGTCTCGGGGTCATGCGCGAAATAGATCGAGCCGTATTTGTTCTGCGGCAGCTTGCGGTAGTACAGCCGGATCGGCTCATCGTTCTTGGCGTGGATCTGCCCGATGACCACGCGGCCGACCTGATAGGCCTTGCCCTGGCGGGTGACCTGGTTGACCGAGAGCGTGGCGCGCAACGTGCCATCGACGCCCGCCGATGCGGCCTGGGCCGAAAGCGGCGCCGAGGAAAAGACCCAGTTGTTCTTGTTGGGATATCCGCCCTCGATCCGGGTCTGGATGGCATAATCGCCCCGGCGCAGCATGCCGCGCAGCTCGGTGCGGGTATAAGATGTATTGGCCGAGGTCTTGGCCCCCGCCGATGTCACCCGGAACACCATGCCGCCAGTGGCCGGATCGGTGTAGAAATAGCGCGGATCGGTCCAGCCGGCGGCAAGCTCGTTTTCATAGACGCTGTCGGACGTGCCGTCGCCGTCATCATCGGCGGGGGTGGTCACGTACCAGCCCGCGAGGTCGAAATTCTCGCCCGGCGTCTTTTCAGGGTCGAGGCCGTACAGCCCGGCCCCCTGCCGCTCGGTCAGCACCGGCTGGTCGGGTTTGTCCACCGGTGTGCCGCAGCCATAGGCCGCCACTTCGACAATGGAGTTCCAGTCGTTGGCCACGTTGCCCTTTGCGTTGATGCGCAGGTACTGCGCCTGAACCGGCGCGATGTCGTAGCGCTCGAGATCCCGCGTTCCGCCGCCCGACTGGCCTTCGGCCCGCACGGTTTCGAAGCGCGCCCCATCGGGTGAGGTTTCGACTTCGAAGGTGGATTTGCGGCTGTCGCCCTTGTACCAGGCAATCGCCAGCGATTTCACAGTCTGCTCGGCGCCGAGATCGAGCAGCAGGCTTTTCGGTGTGCCCTGGCCCTGGTTCGACCAGCGCGAATCCGGGTCGAAATTGCCATCGATGGTATTCTCGGGGCCGTGGGTTTCCTCGTAGAGGCCGTCGTCGGTCGCCGAGACGATGGTCAGGCTGCCGATACCGTCACACGCGGTATTGGCAAAGGCCTGCGTCCCGAAAACCGAGGCGACGCCCAGCAGAATGGAATTCCGAAGAAGGTGGTTCACAGTGTCCTCCCAAATGCTGTGATCGAGATAGCGGTAAAGCTATCTGGGATACTAGACTGTCAGATGTAGCGGATTGGCGCCAGTGGTTTCCTGTACGACAGGGGGGCAGAGGCGGAAAGGCGCCGAGCCTACTCGGGCCTTGATCCCGGCCCCGATCCGTCTTACTGCACGCACCTGTGCCGCAGGTCCGATTCGGGCCGCGTGGTACATTTCGTCCGAGACGGTGGGTGCCCCGGGTCAAATCCGCGGCTTAATTTCCTGCCTGAGACGGGAGAAGACCAGATTGGCCGAGGGCTTTGCGCCTCGGGCGTTCTTGGCGGACCCCCGTAAAAAGGACCTGAACGCCGGGTGCAAGCCCGGCAGAACCGAGCCGGGGGGAAACCCCCACAATTGGAGTGAAACTGTGGATAGAGCCCAGAAAGAGAAATTGGTCGACGAACTCGGCCAGATCTTCGAAAGCTCTGGCGTCGTGGTGGTTGCCCACTACGAAGGTCTCACGGTTGCCGAGATGCAAGACCTCCGTTCGCGTGCGCGCGATGCGGGTGGTGCTGTACGTGTCGCCAAGAACAGGCTCGCCAAGATCGCCCTTGAGGGAAAGCCCTGCGCAAGCATTGCTGACTACCTTTCGGGCATGACCGTGCTCACCTATTCCGAGGACCCCGTGGCAGCAGCCCGGGTCGCCGAGGGCTTCGCCAAGGAGAACAAGAAGTTCGAAATCCTTGGCGGTGCAATGGGTGAAAACGCTCTGGACCGTGCCGGTGTCGAGGCCGTGTCGAAAATGCCGTCGCGTGATGAGCTCATTGCTACCATCGCGGGCATGATCGGCGCACCTGCTTCGAACATCGCCGGTGCCATTGGCGCACCTGCTTCGAACATCGCTTCCATCCTCTCGACCATCGAGGAAAAGGCCGAAGCGGCGTAAGGCAAACCGAAGACTTTCGTGGGGCATGCGCCCACACGTTGGAACACATCTAGATACGGAAAGAGTCAAAAATGGCTGATCTGAAGAAACTGGCAGAAGAGATCGTTGGTCTGACCCTGCTGGAAGCACAAGAACTGAAAACCATCCTCAAAGACGAGTACGGCATCGAGCCCGCAGCTGGCGGCGCAGTGATGATGGCCGGCCCGGCAGACGGCGCAGGCGCCGCGGCTGCTGAGGAGCAAACCGAATTTGACGTGATCCTGAAGGCCGCAGGCGACAAGAAGATCAACGTCATCAAAGAAGTCCGTGGCATCACCGGCCTGGGCCTGAAAGAAGCCAAAGAGCTGGTCGAAGCCGGCGGCAAGGCTGTCAAAGAGCAGGTTTCGAAAGAAGAAGCCGAAGAGATCAAAGGCAAGCTGGAAGCAGCTGGCGCCGAAGTCGAGCTCAAGTGATCGCGGCCTGACGGCGGGGTCACGCCGGACATCCTCCGGGTCTCCGCCTCAGGGTTGGATTACCGCAAGCGCCTCCGTTTCGGGGGCGCTTGTTTTTTTGCCGGTCCCACCTATCGTTTCGGGTCAACAGGGCACAGCCGCGTATCCGGCCCTTACCAGTGACAAGGATGACCTCATGACCCGTATTTTTGCCGCCGCAACCCTGCTTGCCATGTCCTCGGGCGCGCTCTCGGCTGAAACATTCCAGGCCGATGTCTGGGCCGACAATTGGTTCGAGATGCGGATCAACGGCGAAACAGTTGCCGAAGACAGCGTGCCGGCCAGCACCGAACGGTCTTTCAACGCCGAAAGCTTCAGCTTCGATGCCGACCGGCCCTTCGTGATCGGGGTGGTGGCGATGGACTACAGGCAGGATGACACCGGTCTCGAGTATATCGGCACCGATCGGCAGCAGATGGGCGACGGCGGGCTGATCCTTCAGATCCGCGACGCGGCGGGCGAGATGGTCGCGGTCAGCGACGCCGATTGGCAATGCCGCGTCATCCATACCGCGCCGCTCGACAAATCCTGTGCCGCCGAGGAAACGCCGGTGGCGGGCAGCGCGCCCTGCGGGTTCGAGGCGGAGGACGAGCCGGTCGGCTGGGATCATGCGGGCTTCGATGCCTCGGGTTGGACCGCCGCCAGCGTCTATTCCGAAGAGGAGGTCGGCCCGAAAGAGGGCTATGACGAGATCGACTGGGCCGAAGAGGCGGCGCTGATCTGGGGCCCCGACCTGGAGCAGAGCAACACCCTGTTGTGCCGGTTGAGCGTGAAGTGACCATTGTGGCGTACGTCACGATCACGTGAGGCGCGCAAGCGGAAAAGTGACGGTTGCCGCGGTCAGATCACGCGCATTTTCGACAACATTGGCGTTCAGGGCCGCTATGCAACGGCCCTCGCTGCTTGACCAGCGGGCCGGTTTTTGTCACACTCGGCGGATGTCAAGAAAACGCGAAACCCTCCTGAGGGGTCTTGCGTTCGCGCTGTTCACCGAATATTCGGAAGTCTCCCGCGGGTTCGACCGATTCGAACCCGTGCGTGTTTCGTTCTGAATATGAGGTGGCGGCGACGCATTGAAATCATCGTAGTAACCCCCATATTCCGATCTTTCCAAACAGATGGTTCGCAGGCCCTTCTTGGCAAGCCCCCCGATCGGGGAGTTTTCCAAGGCAGGGAAATCGAGATCGAGTGACGCGCGGTGGGACGTGCGCCGAGAATGGATCCGTTTCACGCCGTCACTGACGAGAATGCGCCGTTGCAGCCCCGGCACTGCGCGCGTTCGGGCAGAGAAAATCGAAAGGGCACTCCCCTCATGGCGCAAAGCTTCCTTGGCCAGAAACGTCTTCGCCGGTACTACGGCAAAATCCGTGAAGTCCTCGCAATGCCGAACCTCATCGAGGTTCAGAAAAGCTCTTATGACCTGTTCCTGAAGTCCGGCGACCAGCTCGAGCCGATGGATGGCGAGGGCATCAAGGGTGTCTTCCAGTCGGTCTTTCCGATCAAGGATTTCAACGAGACCGCGGTTCTCGAATTCGTCGATTACGCGCTGGAAAAGCCGAAGTTCGATGTCGAGGAATGTCAGCAACGCGACCTGACCTACAGCGCGCCGCTCAAGGTGACGCTGCGGCTGATCGTGTTTGATATCGATGAGGATACCGGCGCGAAATCCGTCAAGGATATCAAGGAACAAGATGTCTACATGGGCGACATGCCCCTGATGACGCCGAACGGCACCTTTGTCGTGAACGGCACCGAGCGGGTCATCGTTTCCCAGATGCACCGTTCGCCGGGCGTGTTCTTTGACCATGACAAGGGCAAGACCCATTCCTCGGGCAAGCTGCTCTTTGCCTGCCGGATCATCCCCTACCGTGGCTCCTGGCTCGACTTTGAATTCGACGCCAAGGACATCGTCTTTGCCCGGATCGACCGTCGCCGCAAACTGCCGGTGACGACCCTGCTCTATGCGCTGGGGCTCGATCAAGAGGCGATAATGGACGCCTATTACAACACCGTGACCTATTCCCTGCGCAAGGGTGAGGGCTGGGTGACCAAGTTCTTCCCCGAGCGTGTGCGCGGCACCCGCCCGACCTATGACCTGGTGGATGCCGACAGTGGCGAGATCATCGGCGAGGCCGGCAAGAAGGTGACGCCGCGGGCGGTCAAGAAGCTGATCGACGAAGGCAAGGTCAAGGATCTGCTGCTGCCCTTCGAGCAGATCGTCGGCAAGTTCGCCGCCAAGGACATCATCAACGAGGAAAACGGCGCGATCTACGTCGAGGCCGGCGACGAGCTGACCTGGGAAGTCGACAAGGATGGCGATGTCACCGGCGGCACTCTGAAAGAGCTGATCGACGCGGGCGTCACCGAGATCCCGGTGCTGGACATCGACAACATCACCGTCGGCGCCTACATGCGCAACACCATGGCGCAGGACAAGAACATGGGCCGCGACAGCGCGCTCATGGATATCTACCGCGTGATGCGTCCGGGCGAGCCGCCCACCGTCGAGGCCGCTTCGGCACTCTTCGATACGCTGTTCTTCGACAGCGAGCGCTATGACCTCTCGGCCGTTGGTCGGGTGAAGATGAACATGCGTCTGGCGCTCGATAAGCCCGACACCCAGCGCACGCTGGACCGCGAGGATATCGTCGCCTGCATCAAGGCGCTGGTGGATCTGCGCGACGGGCGTGGCGACATCGACGACATCGACCACCTTGGCAACCGCCGTGTGCGTTCGGTCGGCGAGCTGATGGAAAATCAGTACCGCGTGGGTCTGCTGCGCATGGAACGCGCGATCAAGGAGCGCATGTCCTCGGTCGAGATCGACACCGTCATGCCGCAGGATCTGATCAACGCCAAACCGGCGGCGGCCGCCGTGCGCGAATTCTTCGGCTCGTCGCAGCTGTCGCAGTTCATGGACCAGACCAACCCGCTGTCGGAAGTCACCCACAAACGCCGTCTCTCGGCCCTTGGCCCGGGCGGTCTGACCCGCGAGCGCGCCGGCTTTGAGGTGCGCGACGTTCACCCGACACACTATGGCCGGATGTGCCCGATTGAAACGCCGGAAGGCCCGAACATCGGTCTGATCAACTCGCTGGCCACGTTTGCCCGCGTGAACAAATACGGCTTCATCGAAACACCGTACCGTGTGGTCAAGGAAGGCACCGTCACCGACGAGGTGCACTACATGTCCGCGACCGAGGAAATGCGCCATACCGTGGCGCAGGCCAACGCCAACCTCGACGAGAACATGAAGTTCGTGAACGATCTGGTCTCGACCCGGAAGTCGGGCGACTACACCCTGTCGCCGAACGAGAACGTGGACCTGATCGACGTGTCGCCGAAACAGCTGGTTTCGGTCGCTGCCTCGCTCATTCCGTTCCTTGAAAACGACGACGCCAACCGCGCTCTGATGGGCTCGAACATGCAACGTCAGGCGGTTCCCACGCTGCGCTCGGAAGCGCCGCTTGTGGGCACCGGCATCGAGGAAATCGTCGCCCGCGACTCCGGTGCGGCGGTGACCGCGCGCCGTGGCGGCATCATCGACCAGGTCGATGCCCAGCGGATCGTGATCCGGGCCACCGACAATCTCGAGGTCGGCGACCCCGGCGTCGATATCTACCGGATGCGCAAGTTCCAGCGGTCGAACCAGAACACCTGCATCAACCAGCGTCCGCTGGTGAAGGTGGGTGACACGGTGCAGCAGGGCGAAGTGATTGCCGACGGTCCCTCGACCGACATGGGCGAACTGGCCCTCGGCAAGAACGTGATCGTCGCCTTCATGCCGTGGAACGGCTACAACTACGAAGACTCGATCCTGATCTCCGAGCGCATCGCGCGTGACGACGTCTTTACCTCGGTTCACATCGAGGAATTCGAAGTCGCCGCCCGCGATACCAAGCTCGGGCCGGAAGAGATCACCCGCGACATCCCCAACGTCGGCGAGGAAGCCCTGCGCAACCTCGACGAGGCGGGCATCGTCTACATCGGCGCCGATGTGGAACCGGGCGATATCCTGGTGGGCAAGATCACTCCGAAGGGTGAATCGCCGATGACGCCGGAGGAAAAACTCCTGCGCGCCATCTTCGGTGAGAAAGCCTCGGACGTGCGCGACACCTCGCTGCGGGTGAAGCCGGGCGATTTCGGCACCGTCGTGGAAGTGCGTGTCTTCAACCGTCACGGCGTCGAGAAAGACGAACGGGCGTTGCAGATCGAGCGTGAGGAAATCGAGCGTCTGGCCCGTGACCGGGACGACGAGCTCGCCATCCTCGACCGCAACATCTATGCGCGTCTCAGCGATCTGATCCTCGGCAAGGTGGCGGTCAAGGGTCCGCGCGGCGTGCGCCCGAACTCCGAGATCACCCAGGATCTGCTCGACAGCCTGAGCCGTGGCCAGTGGTGGCAGCTGGCGATCGAGGACGAGGAAGACGCCAAGATCGTCGAGGCGCTGAACGAGCAATACGAGGCGCAGAAACGCCAGCTCGACGCCCGCTTCGAGGACAAGGTCGAGAAGGTCCGCCGCGGCGACGACCTGCCGCCGGGCGTGATGAAAATGGTCAAGGTCTTCATCGCGGTGAAGCGCAAGCTTCAGCCGGGCGACAAGATGGCCGGCCGTCACGGCAACAAGGGTGTGATTTCGCGCGTTGTGCCGATGGAGGACATGCCGTTCCTCGCCGATGGCACCCCGGTCGACTTCTGCCTCAACCCGCTCGGCGTTCCGTCGCGGATGAACGTCGGTCAGATCCTCGAGACGCACATGGGCTGGGCCGCACGCGGTCTGGGCATCAAGGTCGACGACGCGCTGGACGAATACCGCCGCTCGGGTGATCTGACCCCGGTGCGCGAAGCGATGCGGATCGCCTATGGCGACGAGGTCTATGAAGAAGGCCTGTCGGACATGGACGAGAACCGTCTGCTCGAGGCGGCGGGCAACGTCGCCCGTGGCGTGCCGATCGCGACACCGGTCTTCGACGGTGCCAAGGAAGGCGACGTCAACGATGCGTTGGTGCGTGCGGGCTTCTCGGAGTCGGGCCAATCCGTGCTCTTCGACGGCCGCACCGGCGAGCAGTTCTCGCGTCCTGTCACCGTGGGCGTGAAGTACCTGCTCAAGCTGCACCATCTGGTGGACGACAAGATCCACGCGCGTTCGACCGGGCCCTACAGCCTCGTCACCCAGCAGCCGCTGGGCGGTAAGGCGCAGTTCGGTGGCCAGCGCTTCGGGGAGATGGAGGTCTGGGCTCTGGAAGCTTACGGCGCCGCCTATACCCTGCAAGAGATGCTGACCGTGAAGTCGGACGATGTGGCCGGCCGGACCAAGGTCTATGAATCGATCGTCAAGGGCGAGGACAACTTCGAGGCGGGCGTTCCCGAGAGCTTCAACGTGCTCGTCAAGGAAGTCCGCGGCCTCGGCCTGAACATGGAACTCCTGGATGCGGAGGAGGATGAGTGAGGCGCATCGGTGGGGTAAAACCCCACCCTACGCCCGCCCTGCCGACCTTCCCCGCACCCTCCCGTTTTGAGGACATCAAATGAACCAGGAACTGACCAACAATCCGTTCAACCCCGTCGCCCCGGTCAAGACCTTCGACGAGATCAAGGTGTCTCTTGCCTCGCCCGAGCGGATCCTCTCGTGGTCCTATGGCGAGATCAAGAAGCCGGAAACCATCAACTACCGCACGTTCAAGCCCGAGCGTGACGGGTTGTTCTGCGCGCGTATCTTTGGCCCGATCAAGGATTACGAATGCCTCTGCGGCAAGTACAAGCGCATGAAGTATCGCGGTGTCGTCTGCGAGAAATGCGGTGTCGAAGTCACGCTGCAAAAGGTCCGCCGCGAACGCATGGGCCACATTGAGCTGGCCGCGCCCTGCGCCCATATCTGGTTCCTCAAGTCGCTGCCCTCGCGCATCGGCCTGATGCTGGACATGACGCTGCGTGATCTGGAACGTGTGCTCTACTTCGAGAACTACGTGGTGATCGAACCGGGCCTCACCGACCTCACCTACGGTCAGATGATGACCGAAGAAGAGTTCATGGACGCCCAGGACGCCTATGGCATGGACGCCTTCACCGCCAACATCGGCGCCGAGGCGATCCGCGAGATGCTGGCCGCCATCGACCTCGAGTCCGAGGCCGAGACCCTGCGCGCCGATCTGAAAGAGGCGACAGGCGAACTGAAGCCCAAGAAGATCATCAAGCGTCTGAAGGTCGTCGAGAGCTTCCTCGAATCCGGCAACCGCCCGGAATGGATGGTCATGACCGTCATTCCGGTCATCCCGCCGGAACTGCGCCCGCTGGTGCCGCTGGACGGTGGCCGCTTTGCGACCTCCGACCTCAACGATCTCTATCGCCGCGTGATCAACCGGAACAACCGCCTCAAGCGGCTGATCGAGCTGCGCGCGCCGGATATCATCGTCCGCAACGAAAAGCGGATGCTTCAGGAATCGGTGGATGCGCTGTTCGACAACGGCCGTCGCGGCCGCGTCATCACCGGTGCCAACAAGCGTCCGTTGAAATCGCTCTCGGACATGCTCAAGGGCAAGCAGGGCCGCTTCCGTCAGAACCTTCTGGGGAAACGGGTCGACTTCTCGGGCCGGTCGGTCATCGTGACCGGGCCGGAACTGAAGCTGCATCAGTGCGGTCTGCCCAAGAAGATGGCGCTCGAGCTGTTCAAGCCGTTCATCTATTCGCGGCTTGAAGCCAAAGGTCTTTCTTCGACCGTCAAGCAGGCCAAGAAGCTGGTCGAGAAAGAGCGCCCCGAGGTCTGGGACATCCTCGACGAGGTGATCCGCGAGCACCCGGTTCTGCTGAACCGCGCGCCGACGCTGCACCGTCTGGGCATCCAGGCCTTCGAGCCCACGCTGATCGAAGGCAAGGCGATCCAGCTTCACCCGCTGGTCTGTTCGGCCTTCAACGCCGACTTCGACGGCGACCAGATGGCCGTTCACGTGCCGCTCTCGCTGGAAGCCCAGCTGGAAGCGCGCGTGCTGATGATGTCGACCAACAACGTCCTGTCGCCCGCCAACGGCGCGCCGATCATCGTTCCGTCGCAGGATATGATTCTCGGTCTCTACTACCTCACCATCCAGCGCGATGGCATGAAGGGCGAGGGCATGGCCTTCTCCTCGATCGAGGAAGTCGAGCACGCGCTCGGCGCCGGTGAAGTGCATCTGCACGCCAAGATCACCGCGCGGGTCAAGCAGATCGACGAAGACGGCCTCGAGGTGATGAAGCGTTACGAGACCACCCCGGGCCGGCTGCGGCTTGGCGGTCTGCTGCCGCTGAATGCCAAGGCGCCCTTCGAACTGGTCAACCAGCTTCTGCGGAAGAAGGACGTGCAGCGCGTCATCGACACCGTCTACCGCTATTGCGGTCAGAAAGAGTCGGTGATCTTCTGCGACCAGATCATGTCGATGGGCTTCAAGGAAGCCTTCAAGGCCGGCATCTCCTTCGGCAAGGACGACATGGTCATCCCCGACACCAAATGGCCGATCGTCGAAGAGACGCGCGATCAGGTGAAGGACTTCGAACAGCAGTACATGGACGGTCTGATCACCCAAGGTGAGAAGTACAACAAGGTCGTCGATGCCTGGTCGAAGTGTAACGACAAGGTCACCGAAGCGATGATGTCGACCATCTCGGCCGAACGTCACGCCGAGGATGGCTCGGTCATGGAGCCGAACTCGGTCTACATGATGGCGCACTCCGGTGCCCGGGGCTCGGTCACGCAGATGAAGCAGCTGGGCGGGATGCGCGGCCTGATGGCGAAGCCGAACGGCGACATCATCGAGACGCCGATCATCTCGAACTTCAAGGAAGGTCTGACCGTTCTTGAATACTTCAACTCGACCCACGGCGCGCGGAAAGGTCTGTCGGACACCGCTCTGAAGACGGCGAACTCGGGCTACCTGACCCGTCGTCTGGTGGACGTGGCGCAGGATTGCATCGTGCGTCTGCACGATTGCGAAACCGACCGGGCGATCACCGCGGAAGCGGCGGTCAACGACGGCGAGATCGTGTCGTCGCTGGGCGAGCGTATCCTGGGCCGTGTCGCGGCCGACGATGTGCTGGCCCCCGGCACCGAGGACGTGGTCTGCAAGGCTGGCACCCTGATCGACGAGCGCATGGCCGACACCATCGAGGATCTGGGGGTGCAAAAGATGCGCATCCGCAGCCCGCTGACCTGTGAGGCCGAAGAGGGCGTCTGTGCCATGTGCTACGGCCGTGACCTCGCACGCGGCACCATGGTCAACTCCGGCGAAGCGGTGGGCATCATCGCAGCGCAGTCGATCGGCGAACCCGGCACCCAGCTGACGATGCGGACCTTCCACATCGGCGGCGTTGCCCAGGGTGGTCAGCAGTCCTTCCAGGAGGCGGGCACCGATGGCGTCGTGGCCTTCGAGGCGGCCAACACGCTGGAAAACGCCCTTGGCGAGACCCTGGTGATGGGCCGGAACATGAAGCTGGTGATCCAGGACGAGCACGGCGCCGAACGGGCCAGCTTCAAGCTGGGCTACGGCACCAAGCTGTTTGTCAAGGAAGGCCAGCAGGTGGCCCGCGGCGACAAGCTGTTCGAATGGGATCCCTATACCCTGCCGATCATCGCCGAGAAGGACGGTATCGCCCGTCACGTCGACCTGGTGAACGGTGTCGCCGTGCGCGAGGAGACCGACGATGCCACCGGCATGACCCAGAAAATCGTCGCCGACTGGCGTGCGGCTCCGAAGGGCAACGAACTCAAGCCCGAGATCATCCTGATCGATGGCGACGGCGAGCCGGTGCGCAACGAGGCGGGCAACCCGATCACCTATCCGATGTCGGTCGACGCCATTCTGTCGGTCGATGACGGTGTCGATGTGAAGGCCGGTGACGTCGTGGCGCGTATTCCGCGTGAAGGCGCCAAGACCAAGGACATCACCGGTGGTCTGCCGCGTGTGGCCGAACTCTTCGAAGCCCGGCGTCCCAAGGACCACGCGATCATCGCCGAGATCGACGGCTATGTGCGCTTTGGCAAGGACTACAAGAACAAGCGCCGCATCGCGATCGAACCGGCCGACGACAGCCTGGAGCCGGTCGAATACATGGTGCCCAAGGGCAAGCACATTCCGGTTCAGGAAGGTGACTTCGTCCAGAAGGGCGACTACATCATGGACGGCAACCCGGCGCCGCACGACATCCTCGCCATCATGGGGATCGAGGCTCTGGCCAACTACATGATCGACGAGGTCCAGGACGTCTATCGACTGCAAGGCGTGAAGATCAACGACAAGCATGTCGAAGTGATCGTGCGCCAGATGTTGCAGAAGTGGGAAATCCAGGATTCGGGCGACACCACGCTGCTCAAGGGCGAACATGTGGACAAGGCCGAATTCGACGCCGCCAACGAAAAGGCGCTGTCGAAGGGCGGGCGCGAGGCGCAGGGCGAACCGATCCTCTTGGGGATCACCAAGGCCTCGCTTCAGACCCGGTCGTTCATCTCGGCGGCCTCCTTCCAGGAGACCACCCGCGTTCTCACCGAAGCCTCGGTGCAGGGCAAGAAGGACAAGCTGGTGGGGCTCAAGGAGAACGTCATCGTCGGCCGCCTGATCCCGGCGGGCACCGGTGGCGCGACCCAGAAGGTCCGCCGCATTGCCCAGGACCGCGACAACGTGGTGATCGGCGCGCGCCGCGAGGAAGCGGAAGCGGCGGCCGCCCTGGCAGCGCCTTCGGACGACATGGTGGGGGGCGATGCCTTTACCCAGCCGGTGATGGACGAAGACAGCCGCGACTGATCGCAGCTCGCTGACAGCTTCAGCCCCGTCCGGTGCGAACCGGGCGGGGTTTTTTCATTGTGCGTCAGCGGCGCGCAGTGTTCTGGTTCAGCCGGAAGAGCCTGCCCGATCCGGCCCGAGCGTCGCGTCTCGGGAAGGGCGGCTCTTGCGGGCGATTATCGGGCAAGACGAGGGGCAGGCACATGCAGGACAATACGCGCGGGGCGCTGTTGATGATGGGATCGATGGCGGGGTTCACCTTCAACGATACCTTCGTGAAACTGACGGCGGGCGAGGTGCCGCTGTTTCAGCTGATCTTCCTGCGCGGGGTGATCGCCAGCCTGTTCCTGTTCTTTCTGGCGCGGCACTTGGGCGCGCTGCGGCTCGGCCTCTCGCGGCGCGACTGGGCCCTGGTCGTCGTGCGCTCGCTGACCGAGGTGGGGACGACGGTGTTCTTTCTCTCGGCGTTGTTCCGCATGCCGCTGGCCAATGTCACCGCGATCCTTCAGATCCTGCCGCTGAGCGTCGCGCTCGGGGCGGCGCTGGTTCTGCGCGAGCCGGTGGGCTGGCGGCGGTGGAGCGCCATCGCGGTGGGTTTTGGCGGCATGTTGCTGATCGTGCGGCCGGGGCCGGACGGGTTTTCCGACGCGACACTGTTCGCTCTGGTGGCGGTTGTCTGCTCCACCCTGCGCGATCTGGCCACGCGCGCGATGTCGGTTCAGGTGCCCTCGCTCATGGTGTCGTTCATGGGGGCGGTTTCGGTCATGGGATTTGCCGGGCTGGCCAGCCTGCCGGGCGGCTGGCAGCCGATCGCGCCGCAGAACGCGCTCTTTATCGTGATCGCGGCCGGTTTCATCCTGGCGGCCTATCTCTGCTCGGTGATGGTGATGCGGGTCGGCGAGGTGAGCTTTACCGCGCCGTTTCGTTACACCGGGTTGATCTGGGCGCTGATCCTGGGCTTTCTGGTCTGGGGCGACTGGCCCGAGCCGCTGACGCTGCTGGGGGCCTTCATTGTGGTGGCCATGGGGGTCTTTACCCTATGGCGCGAGGCGCGGCGTTCCCGCAAAAATCTCGCGTACCCGGTCCGATGAGATTGCGAAGGTGGTTTCGAAATGCCGCTCTCCGGCGCCGTCGAGCCGTCGGAGATCGACCTTGGTGACCTTGCGGCCCTGACGGCTGTCGTTGTGGTCGTTGTGGCCGCGGACAAACATGTCTTCGTGGGTAAAGGTGACCGTCGGCATGAAGCGGTTGATCCGGTTGTGGCCGAAATTCATGATCGTGTGCCGCGCCCAGGGTTTGACCGCCATGGCCAGGGCCACGCCCCAATAGGGGGTGACCGTCTCCTGCGCCAGAAGGCCGCCGCTGTCGGGCCGGGCGATGAAGCCGCGGTTGAAGTCGAAGCCCACCAGCCGGTGATCGCGCATCAGGCCGGGGCAATCGGCCGCCGCCTCGCGCAGGCGCTGAACAAAGCTGACCGCAATGGCATCGTCATCGTCGTGACGGAATTGCAGGCAGGGCTGGCCCAGATCCTGGCGGGCGTCATTGAGGACCTCGGCCATCACCGGGCGATGCTCTCGTGGCGGATGGGCAATGATCCGGGCCTGGGGAAAATCGGCGACAAGGTCATGCAGCCGGTCGGCATGGGGTTTCGGCAGCTGGTCGCCGACGACGATCAGAAAGGTGAAATCGCCGTCGGTCTGGGCCTTGAGGCCGGGCAGGGTGACCGCCTCGAAATGTCGGAACCGCTCTTCCATGCGCGCGGGCGCGTAGAGATAGGCGATGCGGTCCTCGATGCTGTCATGCTCGACCTGGAAACCGCCGAGCGCCGGATAGGAAAATCGGCACAATCCAATGACCTGCACTACTTTTTCTCCGCCTGAGGGGGTGCTAACCAATGCCGCAGCCTTGCATTGCCGCGCCGCGCTTGGCAAGCGGCCCGGACCGCCCGGGGCGCGCTGTTGACAAGGCCTGCGACTCCCCCTATACGCCACCCTCATCTCGGTTTCGGGGCCATCCCGCGTGCCGACATCATATTGCAGTGGTCAAGATCCGGGCAGTTAGCGCTCCGATCCTCTGATAACCAACCGCGTCGCAGACCTCGGAATGGCTGTGATCGCGGATTTTGCGCTTGTGAGCCCCCTGCATGCACGGGGAAGGCGGGCGCGGGACTGAACAACACCGCATGGGGGCGCCCTCATGCAAGAAATGAGAGCGAAAGCGGAGACGATACCTCTATGCCAACGATCCAACAGCTGATCCGCAAGCCGCGGCAGCCGAAAGTCAAACGGTCCAAGTCGCAGCACCTGGAACAATGCCCGCAGAAGCGCGGCGTCTGCACCCGTGTCTACACCACCACGCCGAAAAAGCCGAACTCGGCGATGCGGAAGGTGGCCAAGGTGCGCCTGACCAACGGTTACGAAGTGATCAGCTACATCCCCGGTGAAAGCCACAACCTGCAAGAGCACTCGGTTGTGCTGATCCGCGGCGGTCGTGTCAAAGACCTTCCCGGTGTGCGCTATCACATCCTTCGCGGTGTTCTGGATACCCAGGGCGTCAAAGATCGTAAGCAACGCCGCTCGAAATACGGCGCGAAGCGTCCTAAGTAAGAGGATCAGGATATGTCTCGTCGTCACGCCGCTGAAAAACGCGAAGTCCTGCCCGACGCCAAATATGGTGACCGGGTTCTGACAAAATTCATGAACAACCTGATGATCGACGGCAAGAAGTCGGTCGCAGAGAAGATCGTCTACAATGCGCTCGACCGCATCGAAGGCAAGGTCAAGCGCGCCCCGGTGGAACTGTTCCACGAAGCGCTCGACAACATCAAACCCTCGGTCGAGGTCCGCTCGCGCCGTGTGGGTGGTGCCACCTACCAGGTGCCCGTCGAAGTGCGCCCCGAGCGCCGCGAGGCGCTGGCCATCCGCTGGCTGATCAACGCCAGCCGCGCCCGCAACGAAAACACAATGGAAGAACGCCTCGCAGGCGAGCTGCTGGATGCTGTCAATTCCCGCGGTTCTGCTGTTAAGAAGCGCGAAGACACCCACAAGATGGCCGACGCGAACAAAGCGTTCAGCCATTACCGCTGGTAAATTCAGAGGCTTTATCCAATGGCACGCGATTATCCGCTCGACCGCTACCGCAACTTCGGCATCATGGCCCATATCGACGCAGGCAAGACCACCTGCTCGGAACGGATCCTGTTTTACACCGGCAAATCCCACAACATCGGTGAGGTGCACGATGGCGCCGCCACCATGGACTGGATGGAGCAGGAGCAGGAACGCGGGATCACCATCACCTCGGCCGCGACCACGACCTTCTGGGAGCGCACCGAGAACGGCACCGAACCCGACAGCCCCAAGCACCGCCTGAACATCATCGACACCCCCGGCCACGTCGACTTCACCATCGAAGTCGAGCGTTCGCTGGCGGTTCTCGACGGTGCCGTCTGTGTGCTCGACGCCAACGCCGGTGTCGAACCCCAGACCGAAACCGTGTGGCGTCAGGCTGACCGCTACAAGGTTCCGCGCATCGTCTTCGTCAATAAGATGGACAAGATCGGCGCCGACTTCTTCAACTGTGTCGAGATGATCGAAGACCGCACCGGCGCCACCGCCGTGCCCGTCGGCATCCCGATCGGTGCCGAGAACGAGCTCGAAGGCCTGATCGACCTGGTGACCATGAAGGAATGGGTCTGGCGGGGCGAAGACCTCGGCGCGACCTGGTTCCAGGAAGAGATCCGCGACAGCCTCAAGGACGTGGCCGAGGAATGGCGCGGCAAGATGATCGAAGCGGCCGTCGAAATGGACGACGACGCGATGGAAGCCTACCTCGAAGGTGAAGAGCCCGACGTGGCCACCCTGCGCAAACTGCTGCGCAAGGGCACGCTTTCGTTGTCCTTCGTTCCGGTTCTGGGCGGTTCCGCCTTCAAGAACAAGGGCGTCCAGCCGCTGCTCAACGCCGTGATCGACTATCTGCCCAGCCCGCTGGACGTGGTCGACTACATGGGCTTCAAGCCCGGCGACGAGACCGAGACCCGCAACATCCCGCGCCGCGCGGATGACAACATGGCGTTCTCGGGCCTGGCGTTCAAGATCATGAACGACCCCTTCGTCGGCTCGCTGACCTTCGTGCGGATCTATTCGGGTGTGCTCAACAAGGGCGACTCGATGCTGAACTCGACCAAGGGCAACACCGAGCGCGTTGGCCGGATGATGATGATGCACTCGAACAACCGGGACGAGATTTCCGAAGCCTATGCCGGCGACATCATCGCGCTTGGCGGGCTGAAGAACACCACGACCGGTGACACCCTGTGCGACAAGTCCGATCCGGTGGTGCTGGAAACCATGACCTTCCCCGATCCGGTGATCGAGATCGCGGTCGAGCCCAAGACCAAGGGCGACCAGGAGAAGATGTCGGCCGGCCTGGCGCGTCTGGCGGCGGAAGACCCGTCGTTCCGCGTCGAGACCGACATCGAGAGCGGTCAGACCATCATGAAGGGCATGGGCGAACTTCACCTCGACATTCTCGTCGATCGCCTGAAGCGCGAATTCAAGGTCGAAGCCAACATCGGTGCGCCGCAGGTGGCCTATCGTGAGACCATCGGTCACGAGGTCGAGCACACCTACACCCACAAGAAGCAATCGGGTGGCTCCGGTCAGTTCGCCGAGGTCAAGCTCATCATCACGCCCACCGAGCCGGGCGAAGGCTATTCCTTCGAGAGCCGCATCGTCGGCGGTGCCGTTCCCAAGGAATACATCCCCGGCGTCGAAAAGGGCATCAAGTCGGTCATGGACTCCGGTCCGCTGGCAGGCTTCCCGGTGATCGACTTCAAGGTGGCTCTGGTTGACGGTAAATTCCACGACGTGGACTCCAGCGTTCTGGCCTTCGAGATCGCCGCCCGCATGGGCATGCGCGAAGGCATGAAGAAAGCCGGCGCCAAGCTGCTGGAGCCGATCATGAAGGTCGAAGTGGTGACCCCGGAAGAATACACCGGTGGCATCATCGGCGACCTGACCTCGCGTCGCGGCCAGGTGACCGGTCAGGAGCCGCGCGGCAATGCCGTGGCAATCGCCTCCATGGTGCCGCTGGCCAATATGTTCGGCTACATCAACACCCTGCGTTCGATGAGCTCGGGCCGCGCCCAGTTCACCATGCAGTTCGATCACTACGATCCGGTGCCGCAGAACATCTCGGACGAGATCCAGTCCAAATACGCATAAGCGAGCGGTGCGCCGTAAAGGCGCACCCTACAACCCCCCGTAGGGTGCGCATTGATGCGCACCGCAAGACCAAATCAAGGGAGCCACTACCATGGCAAAGGAAAAGTTTGAGCGTTCCAAACCGCACTGCAAC
>NZ_JARAML010000037.1:0-41321 GCF_028807375.1 Marinovum sp. PR37
ACTCTAATCAACGGTGGAGGAAAAATCCCGTGGCAGGTCACGCGCGCAATTGTGAAAGGGAGCGATTCTTCATTCGGAGCGCCGACCCGAACTTAATCGATAGAACTGGCAAGACGCATGGCATTGCGTTCAGTATCAACCCTCCCAGGAAGGACAGCAAGAGAATCGGGAAAAACTGACCCCTATCTTGGCTGGTCTCGGATGCGTAAGGTGGCGCAGGTACAACGTCGGTAGTGTTCACATCATCGAATGTAACCGCGACACCCTCGTCTACGACCGTAATTCGAAGGGAGGTTTGTTCCTCGCTTAACGCGAGAATCGGGATACTTGCCCAGAGACCGGTGCGATCACTTGTAAGGCGGATGTCGGGTGCGCCGAATGCAGAGCCTGCACCAAACTCTGGAAAAAGATCGGGATTGTTCCAGCCAGAAGGCCGCGTCATTTGAACAACCAATGCCTGATCCTGCTTCAGCGATGCGCCCGAGACCGCTATTGCACTTTCTGGCCCTGCAACAGGTACGCGAGCGGCCCATGTCGCGATATCGGTCGCGGCTTTCGCATCGACGCCCGTTCCCAATGGCACAGGGAGTGTCAATTCAAACCTTTCCGGAATGCACACATTGGAGCAGATCAGCAGATCGACGAGTCCCTTCAGCTCGGCCGCTCTATCAGAGTTCGCAAGCCGCAACTGCAATGGAAATATTACTTGTTTGGCATAGCCGAAATTTTCAATTCCGAAGGCGCGGAAACGCGTGGGTGCGGGCCAAAGCATGTCGACGGATTCAAGGTTTGTGGACCCCTCCCAATCGATCTCTGGCGGCAGGCCAACCTCGCCTGGCGACCGCCAGTACGCTTTCCATCCTTCCTCCAGTTCAATCTTCAAACCCGCCGAAAGGAACTGCGATCCTGGGGCGATTCCTGCTTCCGCGACGATCAAACGTGCCGTCAGAACTTCGGAACGATACGCATTGGATTCCAAGGCGCGAACAGGGCTTGCCACAAAAACAAGAAAGAGTGCGAGACTGATAAGCAATCCCTGATACCCTGCCAAGGTTGTACGCATATTCTGACCTCTTTTTCTTCGCGCTCAGTCTCGGGAAGTTACAGCAACGTGCTAGTCCCGAACGCCTTTGTGACGGCGTCGACCCCTCAAACAGTGGGCAGAGCCAAGACTCCGACCAACTAGGCGACAGCGATGCTCGTCTGGGCTTCCTACAAAACAGTCGTTTTTCCGCGTCGAACGCAAGCTGGACCCGCTCTCCATGGTGTCGCGCTCTCAGGCTAGCGCCGTTTCAAGGTTAGTCCTTTTTTGTCTGTTCACGATACTTACGATAGTGCGCCCGTCGAGACCCGATGCTGGGCGACAAAATAGTCGCACCACAACAACGACCAGATGAAAACGAGCGCCGCCACACCCGCCAAAACCCGTAGTACTTTCTGAAGACCTGATAGCCGCACGCCGCTCCGCCCGAATTTGATTCTATATTTTAGGCGCGTTTACACCCTCTAGCTACTGTAGGTTCAAGACCTATTCTGGATGAAAGAGCGATGTTCACTGACCTGTGAGATGCCGAGCGGAACTTGTGCAAAAAAACGCTTAAAGCTACACGGGCTGTAGATAGTTTGGAGAGGTGATATGCTCACAATCGGCACTTTGGCAAAAAGGACCGGGACGAAGGTGCAGACGATCCGCTATTACGAGCAGATCGGACTCCTGCCCGAGCCCGGGCGATCGGCTGGCGGTCAGCGGCGCTATGGAGATAGTGAGCTTGACCGCTTGTCTTTCGTCCGGCATGCGCGGCAACTCGGGTTCTCGCTGGACGCAATCCGTGAGCTTCTTGATCTGAGCGATCATCCAGACAAGTCGTGCGCGGAGGCCGATGCCATCGCTCGCCGACAACTCAAGCAGGTTGAGCAACGTATGGCCCGACTTGAAGCCCTTCGGACAGAATTGCAGAGGATGGTGCACGAATGCAGCGGCGGGCACACGGCCGATTGCCGTGTGCTGGAGGTGTTGCGCGACCATTCCGAGTGCCTGACGGACCACGACGAGATCGGCGCCTGAGATGACCGCAGTGCTCGTCTATCCGCTCGCGGCCTTGGCTGAGATCGCCGGATGCTTTGCCATCTGGGCATGGTGGCGTCTTGGCGCGTCCCCACTTTGGCTTGTCCCCGGTGTGGCGGCGCTGGTGGCGTTCGGCTGGCTTCTGGCTCAGGTCGACACTGTGGCTGCGGGACGCGCCTTTGCCGCCTATGGTGGGATCTATATTGCCGCGTCCATTCTCTGGATGTGGCTCGCCGAAGGGCACCGGCCGGACAGGTGGGATCTGCTCGGCACCACTGTATGCTTGTTGGGTGCTGCCATCATCCTCGCGGCACCCCGCGGAGCGTAATAAAACGGCATTGCTCCTACAGTAGCTTTAGCTTTTACAACGGTGCGCGTTTCACAGGCTAAAGCAAGGCAGGAATTGAATGTTCGAAATTTCAGGTGTTGGAATCGTCGCGGCTTTTCTGGGTGGCACCATATCCTTTCTGTCGCCTTGTGTCCTGCCTCTTGCTCCTGGCTACGTGTCTTACATCGCGGGACAGCCCGCCGTGAAATCCGGGGCGGCGCGCAGCATTGCCGAACGGGCGCGCAGCGTGATCCTGAGTTTGTGGTTCGTGTTCGGGTTTTCGACAGTCTTCGTGGCGCTCGGGGCCGGGGCAAGTCTTTTGGGCGGGATGCTCTTGCGCTGGAAATACGAACTCGGGCTTGCGGGTGGCGTTTTGATCGTCTTGTTCGGACTTGTCATGATGGGCGCGATCAAGATCCCGGCCATGATGCGTGACACGAGGCCCGACGTGAAAGTCGACGGCGGCAGCGCCGTCGGAGCCTACCTTTTGGGCCTTGCCTTTGCCTTTGGCTGGACGCCCTGCATAGGCCCTGTACTCGGGTCGATCCTGGCAGTGAGCGCGACATCTGGAGCGGACGGGATGGCCTTGCTGGCAATCTACTCCGCAGGACTTGGACTGCCGTTTCTGATCATAGCGCTCTTCACCAACTCGATTGCAGGCAGGCTCAAGAGGATCGGTGCTGCTGGTCGATGGCTCTATCGTATATCGGGCGGTCTGATGGTGCTGATGGGTATCGGCGTGATGACAGGTCAGATCAGCCGCCTTGCCTTCTGGCTGCTCGAAACCTTCCCGGCCCTTGGCACGATCGGATAAAATCATGATCGAAAGTGACATTTGAGAAAAGGCTTGTCTCTCTAGTCACTGTAGAGATTAAGACTCCTCGTGAACGATTCGAGGAGAGACCCTGTGGCACCCACCGATTCCTATTTAACCGCAACAAGACTGCTGGATTTTGACTCGCCCTCAATCTCGAACCTGGTACGAGATCGTGGCTGGCATGACCTTGCCCGTGTCGACCGGATTGGCGCGGTTTATGACTTTGTCCGAAACGAGATTGCGTTCGGCTACAACCGCGTCGACGACATTCCCGCCTCTGCGGTGCTGACCGACGGCTACGGGCAGTGCAACACGAAAGGGACGCTTCTCATGGCACTGCTGCGCAGCGTAGGCATCCGCTGCCGACTGCACGGCTTCACCATCCACAAGGCCCTGCAGCGTGGCGTGGTGCCCGAATTGGTCTACCCCCTCGCACCGTCCGAAATTCTGCACTCGTGGGTCGAAGTCGAAACAGAAGAGGGCTGGATCAATCTCGAAGGCTTCATTCTGGACGCCCCCTTCCTGCAGTCGCTTCAGAAGAAATTCAGCGAAACAGAAAGCCTTTGCGGCTACGGGGCCGGAACGGATTGCCTGAGTGCGCCACCAGTCAGTTGGAGCGGCGGCAGCACTTATATTCAGAAAACCGGTATCGTTCGTGATTTTGGAACCTTTGATACGCCCGACGACTTTTACGTGAAATATAGTCAGAACTTCGGATTTGCGCGTGATTTTCTCTATCGCCACGTCATCCGTCACTGGATGAATGCCCGGGTTCGCCGCATCCGTCGTGGAATGTTGCCAAAGGTCCCTGGTCTCAGTCGACCGAACCACAGCCATGAGGAGAACAACCGTGCCGCATGATCATGGCCATACCCACATTGATCCTGAATCAGGTGATCGTAGGGTCTCCATCGCAATCTGGGCCAACGGGCTTCTGACCGTCGCGCAGATCGTTGGCGGCATCCTTTCCGGCAGCCTGGCGCTGATCGCAGATGCCCTACACAATTTTTCGGACATGGCGTCACTGGTGATCGCGTTCGTTGCGCGCAAAATCGCCAGACGACCCGCCGATGAACGCATGACATTCGGCTATGGTCGGATTGAAATCGTCGCAGCACTCATCAACTACACGACCCTGATCCTGATCGGCTTCTACCTGATCTATGAGGGTGGCATGCGGATGATCGACCCGCCCGAGGTCGCTGGTTGGACGGTGGTGTGAACATCCGTGCGCTTTTCCTGCACAACCTGTCGGACGCTTTGGCCTCCGTGGCAGTCATCATTGGCGGGTCCCTGATCATCCTCTACGACATGAGATGGGTCGATCCAGCAATTACCATCGGCATTGCCCTTTACATCCTCTATCTGGCTTTCACTGAGATTGGCGGTCCGATCAGAACCCTGATGCTCGGCAGCCCGCCCGACATCGACAATGCAGCCGTCGTTGAGGCGATGCGGAGCGTCGATGGTGTCGCGGACGTTCACCACGTGCATCTGTGGCAGATGGAGGAGCACAAGGCGGCGCTGGACTGCCACGTGGTGCTGACAGCGGGCGGCTGGGGTAAAATCGAAAAGATCAAGGCAGCGATCAAGGATCGGCTGAAGGAGGACTGCAACATCGCCCATTCCAGCCTGGAGTTCGAACACGAAGACCGCGCACACGAAAACGCCGACCTCTACGGTCACGGCAAGCCGGAAGAAGAGGAGAACCATGTTCACCGGGATCATGACAGGTCATGACGACGTGATCGGCGTCGCCTGCGAGTGCAAGCTCAGCGAAAGCGAGCTGAAACGGATGCACGAACTCCTTCAAGAGCGCCTGCAGGAGACAAGCAAGCCTGGCCTGGCCCTCGAACTCACGAGGTTCGAAGCCTTCAAGGTTCCGTCTGCTCTTGAGCCGGTCCAGAACTGCTGAGAGCCCGAATGCGTCCTATCAGCCACACAGATTTAGGCAGAACCAATTTTAGGGCAATTCGAGACTCATATGACGATCCAGATGGCTCGGGCGCTTTGACATACCGTGGGACTGGCGCCGCGCGCAACATGGCGGATGATGAAGGGCGACGCTGTCAGCTCGCGATCTTGCTGACCGCCGCAACCATCATACGCATCATCAATGTTGCAATAGTATATTTTCGTATGTATGCTGGGTGAAGATTGTCAAGGGTTCTTGCCATGCGTTTCGAATTCAAAAACCTCGCTCTGGCGGCCTTTTTAGCTCTCGCCTTGTCCGGCCCAACAGTTCCCACGCAAGCCCGCGCCCAAACCTATCCGATCGACTGCGCCATCTTGCTGTGTTTGTCCGGTGGCTGGCCGGCTTCTGTGCCATGCGCACGCGCGCGGGCCGAGTTCATCCGGCGCATCACACCCTGGCCGGTGGAGCCGCCGCTTCAGATTTGGCGCTGCCCCATGGGTGCGTCTTACGATGGGCCTGCCAGGTCGCACCCCACCGACCGGATCTTCGATGCCCTATATGGTGGTTCAGGAACCCCACCAAACTCTTCAGCCCCGCTCTTCGATCAGGCTGCCGAGGCAGGCGGAATGCTCGGGCTGAAAGGCTCCGACGCTGTCTGGGGGAACCTCGTGCGGGCTGATTACGCTCTCGAGCTCGTAGAAGACCGCGCCGACATCGATATCAGCGGGCCGGAATTCAATTTCGTGCGCTCCATTCGCGTCTTTGACGTTCGTTATGCCCGCCAGCACGAATCCGGGCGAGATGGCGACTGCAACCGCAGCGCCGTCGTTGTCATCGGCACCTACGGGATCCAGGGCGATTTTTCTTGGAGGGCGTCGTCACCCACAGCGCTTCCTGCTGCGCATGCCGGTCTCGAGCGGTGGGGCGAGCACTGCCCGAGCATTTATCACAGATCCGTCTTCGTTGAGTGGCGTGACTATAGCGGGAATTACGGCTTCGAGCAGGTCAAATACTGACTGTTGAGGCGCAGCGACGCCGCGCAGAGCCTTGTACGAAATCAAACCTGCAACGCAGGCAAACGCACCCATTCAAGGGCCATAAAGGCCAGATTCTTCCATGTCAGTCGTCGCGACAGGGCAGCTGCGTGAGAGACGCGAAGTCGATTTCAGCTTTATCCGCATCGCAGAGATCCGGATAAATCTTTGAGACGCGCTGTGGGCCATGCATGTCCCACCGGATTGCCAGAGCACCTGTGTTCCATCGATAAACCCAGCCAACAATGGTTTCTTCATCGGCTGCAATCAAATTGGCGATGGCGACACCTTCGACCTTATCTTCATTCACTGTTAACTAATTTCCTGCAATTGGGCTTTTCCGACCGCAACTTCGACTTCCGAAGCGTTTGCTGCAGCGGCATGCCTGTTTTGGTTAAATTGGTTAGCTGTTCTTCCTCGCGTCACCGATACTCACACCGGGAAAAGTTAGCTCCCGTGTTCTTGATTAATGAAATTGCTCAAATCCGGTGGTCGGGCTCCGTGGCGGCTTCGACGATCGCCAAAGCCTCGAAGGGGTCAAAGCCGATGGCGCGCGCAAGGACGACCAGCTCGACGACGTCGACCCGGCGCTGGCCGCTTTCAATGCGCGCCACGAGGGATTGATGGCACTTGAGCTTGATTGCCAAGTCCTCCTGACCGAGGCCCGCCTTGATGCGGGCGTCGACCAATGCTTGGCAGAGTGCCACCTGTCCCGTGCTTCTGATTGTCTTTGCCACGCGTCACATACCTTTTGTGACGTCGCTAGCGGATGAAATCCGTTATCTAAAAAGTAGATATTTGAGGGTGTTATCGGCGTCTGGTTTCCATGGGCTGCAAGTCTGATGCTCCCGAAGCTGCCCATCAATCCCCTGCCAATTGCAGAAATCGGCCATAGTCCTCGCTGACTTCGCGCGCTTCCTCGAACGCGCGGGCGCGTTCGCTGTCGAGGCAACGGAAGTAGCTCTGGATATCCTGGATGTAGTCTTCGAAATCGCCACGGATGATATCCGCATAGTCCCGCGCCGCCTGCGAATCGCTTGGCAGGAAAGGACGGGCCGGGGCGAAGCAGGATTCCGCCAAAACCGGCCCGGGAACGCAGATCAGAAGGGCCATAGCTTGCAATGGGAGCAGGCCTGTCAACCTTGGGTTTCTCAAACCTGTTATCTCCTTGATCGCGGACACTGGCCGTGACTAGTGTTTGCGTAACCAAACTACAGCTAAAGCACGATATTACATCTTGCGGTTGATAATATACTATCGTAACTCTGGGCTTCAAGTAGGAATGCCTGGGGTCGCGCCATTGGAGAAAGCGTGAGCCGGGCCATGAACTGGGACATCGAAGCACCAAATGTGGTTACGGAAGCCAGGTTCCGCGAGCTCGTGGAAAGCGGCTATAGCGCAGAAATCCTGTGCCAGGAGTCGGCACATAAGAAAGGCCCCAGCTATTACGGGGTCTGGATCATGCGCGTTGTCTCTGATGATGGCGTGGAAAAGCTCCTCGTCACCGCCCGCACACGGACGACCTACAACGATATCAAGATCCGCGAGTTCAAGACGATCTCCGGCGTGGTGTCTTTCTTTATTGGCCTTGGCTTTGCGCATGTCGACCTGCCGCTTGAGGCGGGGACAAGCCGTACGCACAAACTCGCCCCGCCAGACAAAGCTCCATCAGACAAGGGCACTGGCAACTAACCTCGTCTGTCTCTGGCTGGTCGCAGCACCTGCCTCAGCGCAAATGGTCCTGGTCATGGAGAGCGACGGCTCTCTGACCCCGTCCCGCTCCCAAAGCAGCTTTGCTCGAAACTACAATGACGGGATTGGTCAGGGTTCGGCCTCCGATGGGATCGCGATCTTCGGCGAGGTAGAGGCCGAGCAAGAGGGCGTCCAAGTCGCGGCCCTTGCCCGCCCGACTCCCCTGCCCCGCGCCGATGTCCTCTCCGGGATTCAGACCACGGCCTTGCGCTATGCCGGCCATCCTGGCCTGCGTCGCGCGGGGCTTTCCGTGACGGATTGGCTGGCTCTCTATCGGGCCAATATCGAGGTTGAGAGCGCCTACCGGCAGGATGCGATTTCAAGTGCAGGTGCCATTGGCCTTGGTCAATTGATGCCAGCGACGGCGCGTGATCTGGGCGTCGACCCGCGTGATCCGCTGCAGAACCTCGACGGCTCCGCCCGCTACCTCGCGATGATGCTGGAGACGTTCGGCGATCCGCATCTGGCGCTGGCGGCCTACAACGCGGGGCCGGACGCCGTGCGCCAACACGGTGGCATTCCCCCTTACCGAGAAACCCAGAACCACGTGGCCCGCGTCATGGCCGTCGTGGCCCGATTGGAAGGATCAAATTCATGAAACAGATTTCAAACCTCTTTGTCGCCTCGCTGGCGCTATTCCTGTTCATTGCCGAGCCCGCCCTCGCCCAGAGCATTGATCTCTCCCCGATCCAGAGCCTGTTACAGGGCATCGTCGATGCGCTGACCGGCCCGCTTGGCGTTGTCATCGCGACGCTGGCCGTTCTCGGCGTTTTCTTGAGCTGGTTCTTCAACATCATCGACCTGCGCCAAGCGCTTTGGGTCCTCGTGGGCATCGCCGGTGTTGCGGCCGCCCCCACCATCGTTGCCGCGGTTTTTGCCGGTGGCTGAGCGCGCGCTTCTCTTTCTCGGCCTCGTGCGCCCGCCCAAGCTTCTGGGCCTGCCCATCATGTATGCGATGGTCTGGCTCTTCGGATCGGTGCTCTTGTTCGTCTGGGTCCAGCATATCGCGGTGCTGGGTGTCGCGGCCCTGCTCTACCCGGTGCTTTGGAAGGCCGCAGATTGGGACCCGCGCTTCATAGATGTGATGATGACGGCCCTGCAGGAGACACCGCCCACGCGCAACAGGTCCATTCATGGCGGGGACAGCTATGCCCCGTGATGAACCCCGCAACGAGGCCCTCGACCCCCGCACAATGACGCCAGACTGGTATGCGCGCGAGACACGCCTTGCGCATATGCTGCCCTATGTGAGCCTCGTAGACGACCAGACCGTGCGGACACGGATGAACGAACTCTTCCGGTGCATCCGGCTCGAGGGGATCAACAGCTACACGACCGACGATGCCTATCTCGACAAGGTGACGGCGCTCTTTGCCCGCATCGTCGCGCAGCTCGGGCCGGAATTCAGCTATTACGTCCACAAGGTCTCCAAGGCCATCAAACCGGATCTCGACCCGATCCGTGAGGACAGCTTCGCAGGCGAGGTTGACCGGCGCTGGCGCGCGAAACTCGAGACCAGCGGGCTGCGCGACAAGACGCTGACGCTCACCGTCATTCACCGCCCACCCCCGAAAAGCCTCTTGCCGTTCCTCAGCCGCAGCGCGCCGGGCCGGCTGAGAGAGGAGACCCGCAAACGCCTGCAGCGCCTGGGCGAGGCCGTGAACGTCTTCCTGTCCGGCCTCGCAGAGCTCAAACCGCGCCTGCTGTCGGCTGCATCAGGGGAATTGGTGGGGTTTCTGGGCGCGCTGAACACAGGCACCGAGCTGCCGCTCTACCCGGCCAACACCTACGGCTTTTTGTCCGTCAACGTCGCCAATACCCGCGTGACGTTTCAGGGGGACCATTTCGAGCTTTCCGAAGGCGTCGTGGGGCAGCGCTATGGCAAGAGTTTCACTATCGGGGAATACTCGGAAGGCACCTCCTGCACCATGTTCGACATGCTGAACCTGCCGGTCGACATGATCGTCACGCATTCCTTCACACCGATCAATTCGAACCTCATGGCGGGCCGCATCAAGCGGCAAAAGCGCCAGATGCAGGCCAGCCAGGACGCGGCCCTCTCGCTCCTGGAAGCCCTCGATATCGCCGCCGATGATCTCGAGGCCAAGCGCCAAAGCTTCGGCGAACACCATATGGTCGTGACGCTCTTCTGCGAAACGCTGGATGAGCTGCAGTCGCTCAGCGCCGAGATCGTGAACGCCGCCGCGACCGAAGGCGTAAAGATGATTGGCGAGCGGGTCGCGGCCAAGGCGCATTACCTCAGCCAGCATCCCGGCAACCAGCCCAAGCGCGTCCGCGCCAGCGCGGTCACCAACCGCAACTTCGCGGATTTCGCGGCCTTCCACCGGACGCAGCTCGGCAAACCCGCCGAGAAAACCCCATGGGGCCGGGTCGTCACTTATTTGCCCACGCCGGAGCAGAGCGCCTACCGGTTTTCTTATCACGAACAAGGCTCGCCCGACAAAGAACCGACCAGCGGGCATACCCTGATCATGGGGCGGCCCGGGTCGGGCAAATCGGTGCTGTCGGCCTTCCTGATGACCCAGGCCCGTCGCGCAGGGGCGCGGATCTTCGTCTTCGATTACCGTCTTGGCATGGAGATGGCGGTGCGCGCCAATGGCGGGCGCTACGCGTCCCTGAACGCCGGCGAGCCCACGGGTCTCAATCCGCTCTGGACAGAGACCGATGCGCGCGGCACCGCCTGGCTCTCGGATTGGCTCACAACGCTGCTCTACCGCGCCGACAAACCCCTGACCCCGGCGCAGACCAACCGCATCCAGGAAGTGGTGCGCCAGAATGCCCAGGCCACCAATCCGGCCCTGCGGAACTGGCGGGATTTCGCGTCGCTTTTTGTGTCCACCGACGATGGCGGCGATCTGCACCAGCGCCTGCTCGAGTGGATCGAAGACGGCCGCTACGGCTGGATCTTCGGGCAGAGCCTCGAGGACACGTTCTCGCTCAAGGGCGATGTCGTGGGCTTCGATCTGACCGGTATTCTCGACAGCGAGGCCGACAAAGAACGGATGGCGGTCCTGTCCTATCTTTTCCGCCGGGTCGAGCGCGAGATCGAGGACCGCCGCCCCACCATCATCGTGATCGACGAGGCCTGGAAGGCGCTCGACAACGCATATTTCGCCGAACGGCTGTCGAACTGGCTGGTGACCGCGCGCAAGCAGAACACCGTCGCCGTGATGATGACGCAATACGCAAGCCAGCTCGAGCGCACCCGGACCGGCAAGACCATCGTCGAGGCAGTTCCGACACAGATCCTGCTGCCCAATATCCGCGCACAGCCTGCGGACTACGCCATGCTGAACCTCACGGAGAAGGAGCTCGACGTCCTTCTCAACACGGGCAGCAACAGCCGCTTGGCGCTCATCCGTGACGATCAGGGCTCGATCGTCGTCGATGCCGATCTGAGCGCTCTTGGGCCCAATCTCACCATCCTTGGCGGCATGGAAAAGGGCGAGGCGCTCGTCGGCGCCGATTATCGCGACCGCCCGGACTTCTGGAGGCTTTCATGATCCGTATTCTTATCGCTTTGGCTGCGCTCGGCGCGCTGGCTTCCTGCGCCCAGTACCAGGAACCGCAGGCGAACTGCTTCACATTCCTTGCGTCCACGGCACCCGTCGCGCCTGATTGTGACTTCACGCCCCTTGGCACCCCGGAGGGCGACATTGAAGTCTAGCCTGCCTCATATCCTCGCGTTTTGCCTGCTGCCTGGTCTCGCCTTGTCTCAAGGCGTGCCGACCAATGACAATGGGCTGACCGCGCGTGACATCGTCGAGACCGGTGATCGCGAGGCTGACTTGGCCGTTCAGGCCGACAAGCTCGCCGTGCGCGAACTCATCGCGGAGATCGAGCGCGAACAGCTGGAAACCCTGCAACGCATCCTCGATGCCCAGACCAGCTTCGGCGGTCAGGGCTTGCCGGCTATGGTCTCGGGGCTGGAAAGCGGCAGCGGCGATCCCGACCGCGCCGTGGAAGCCGTCTATGGCACGGGCGAGATCGACCCCAATCCCGGCGGTGCGCAGATGTTCGGGGATGCGTCTGAGACCATCGAGCAGCTCATCATCCGCGTGGCTCAGGAGACCAGCGGCTTTGCGGGTGTTGGCCGCGCAGGGCTCTCGCCTGTCCAGTGGCGCGCGTTGCTGCAAGCGCTGATCTGGCAGGAAAGCCGGTTTACGATTGGGGCACGGTCTCCCGTCGGCGCCTATGGCCTCACCCAGATCATGCCTGGCACTGCCAGCGATCTCGGCATCAACCCGGAATATTACGACAGCCCCTATCTGCAGGTGCATGGCGGCGCGCGCTATCTCGCGACTCAGCTCAACACATTTGATGGCAACATCATCAACGCCCTCGCGGCCTATAACGCCGGACCCGGCCGGGTTTTCGAGTATGGCGGCGTGCCACCCTTCCGCGAGACCCAGCACTACGTGTCGGTCATCCCTGAACGCTATAACCTCTATTTGACCCGTATCGGCGGGATCGATGCGCTTGGCACGATCGACCCCGCGCTTCTGGCCAATGCCAACCTCTCGCTCACGGGTCATGGGGCGGCCTTTTATGGCAGCAACTCACCAGCAGCGATCCGCCAAGCCGGCCTGCGCATCCGCGACATCGTCGAACGGATTTCCGAGACTGAAGACGTGCAGGAAAGCATCGCACTCAACACCTATGCCCGCGCCGAACTCGTGCGCCTCGTCGCTGCACGCATCCGGCTTCAGGCGGCACGCACCCGCGTCCTTTCTGCCGAGGAGCTGGCGCAGGCCAGCGCCCGCATGGCCGAAGGCGCGTTCATGGATTTTACGATCAGGGAGATTGAATGATGGGACATCTGCTCTTGAGGACAGCTTTGGCCACGACATTTGGCGTTGGCTTGCAGTTCAGCGTCCTACCCCCTGCCGCAGCACAAGGTGTACCGGTCGTCGATACCCAGAATATCGCGCAGAACATCCAGCAGCTGCGGCAGATGATCGAGGACGAGATCCTGCAAAACGAGCAGCTGACGCAGCTCCGCGAACAGCTTGCCACACTCACGGATCAACTCGCGGAGCTGCAAAGAACCTATGAAGCGCTCACCCGACTTGCCGAGCTTCCCGAAATCATCCGGACGGAAATGGAAGACGAGTTGAACGGTCTGCTCGACCAGGAGTTCGGAGACATCCTCGCCACGATTGAGGCGATCAAGACTGGGGATTTCTCGGGCCTCTCGGGCTCCGGCGCAGGCGAAATCGAAACCCAGATGGACCGGGTGCTGGCCGATCTCGGCTTCGATGAAGACACGCTCTCGGAAATGGCCACCAGCGGCAATCCCGGGGCCAACCGCGTGGCGACGCAGGCAACAACCGGCGCGCTCGTCTCAGCCGCTGCCCAGAACAGCTATGAAGATGCCGGCCAATCGCTCGAGCGGGTAGACCGCCTTGTCGGGCTCATCGACGACATGGAAGAGCTCAAGCAAAGCGTCGATCTCAACACGCGCGTGACAGCTGAATTGGCCATCGCCCTCGTGGCGATGTGGCAACTGGAAGCGATTCAAACCGTGGGCAATGGCACGGGCGGCGTGATCGATGCCGCCACCATCGCCGAAGAGCAGCGCTTCATGGATTTCACCTTGCCGGACCTGCGGGCTGACTGATCGTGGGGGCATGCCGGGTGGCGACTGAACAAGAAATCATCGAGGAAGAACTGGTCTATGGCGCGCTGCGCCGCGAACGGCTCTGGCAACGCCTTGGCCTGATGGGCCTTGTCTTCGGCATCATCGGTTGTCTGAGCGCAGCAGCAGTCGCGATTCTCGATGTCGACCCACCCCCCGTCGTTGTCCCCTATGATCCCGCCACCGGTTTTGCCCTGCCCGAGGCGTCCGTTGGGGCCACATCCGTTACCGCCAACCAGGCGATCATCGAGGCGGAGGTCTTCCGCTATGTGACCGACCGGGAGGTCTATAACCAGCTCGACAACGATCTGCGCATCCGCAGCGTCCTGCGCCGCTCAGACGGAGCTGCCGAGAGCGGGCTGCGCCAGATCTGGAACAGCGCCAACGAGAATTACCCGCCGACGGTCTATGGCCCCAATGCTCGGCTCGACGTGGAAATCCTCAGCATCAACCGGATCGGAACCAACCGCGCGACGGTCCGTCTGCGCAAGCGCCTGACGTCCATCAACGGCACCCAGACCGGGCTCTTCACCGCCACGCTTCTCTTCGAGTTCCGTCCCGAAACCCGTCGCTCCATCGACGAGGTCTGGACCAATCCATTTGGGTTTACCGTGCGCGAATATTCCATCCGCTCCGACAGATTGGAGAATTAGTTTGATCAATAGGTTCTTTGTTGCTGCCATATTTGTTTTGCTGCCCGGCCTTGCCTTTGCCGAAGCGATCCCGCGCGGTGGTCCAAATGACAGCCGGGTGCGGCTGGCAACATATCAAGAAGGTCAGGTCTACCGCCTCAGCGTCTCACTTACCCATGTCACCACCATCGAGTTTGGTGAGGGCGAAAGCATCCGCTCGATTATCGCGGGCGACACGGAAGGGTTTGAGATCGATGGCGTGCCCGGCGGTCAGGCATTTGCAATCAAGCCCGTCGCGCGCGGTGTCCATACCAACGTGACGGTCTACACGAACAGGCGAAGCTACTATTTCAACGTCGAGGAGGTCCGCAGCCCAACCTTCTATGTGGTGCAGTTCCGCTATCCTGATGACGCTGCGCGCCCGACCCGGGCCATCGCCGCCCAAGCACCAAACTACAATTACGGTGCCAGCGCGCGGACCGAGTTCACGCCAACCCGCATCTGGGATGACGGGACGTTCACGTATTTCGCCTTTCCAAGAAACGCCCCTGTGCCAGCGATCTTTCGCTACGCGGGCGGCCGCGAGCGCACGGTCAACACGCAAACTCCTGAAGACGGCGTGATCCGCGTCAGCGGCGTAAACCGCCAATGGGTCCTGCGACTTGGCGAAGAGGTGGTCTGCATCGAGGCGATCCCGCCCACGGAGGCCGCCTCATGAGCGATACCGAGAATACCGAGCTGGAAAAGCGCCTCGCCGCCCTTGAGAAAGGCAGTGCCCGCGCGCCCATAGCGGCGCAGCGCCGGTCGCCCCTTCTCGCGCTGGTCGTGGTCCTCGTCATCGGCGCGGGTGGTGCCCTGCTTTATCTCCTCTCACAGCCCGAAGAAGAGGAAGCCTTGCCGACGGCCACTCCGGACGTCTTCCAAAACGAAGGGGATGGCTTTGGCGCTATCGAGACCTTGCCCCCGCCCGAGCCCGAGGTTGTGTTTGTCGGACCGGATCCAGTCGAGCCCAACGCGGAGCTTTTGGCACAGGTCACCGCCTTGCAGGCCCAGATCGAGGAATTGCGCAACGCTCCCGAACCTGTCGTCGAGGAAGACACCGCCGCCGCAGAGGCGATCGACGCGCTGACCACTCAGATCGCTGCGCTCCAAGCCGCCTCGGAAGCCGCACAGCAACGACTCCAGGACGAACTGACGGCGCGGGATCGCAGCCTTGAGCAACTCCGCATGGACCTCGAACTCGCACAGCTCGAAGCCAACCGCCCCCTTCCGGCACCCATCGGGCCCACCGAGGACGAGTTGCGGGCGCGGGAAGAAGAACGGCTGCGCCGCGAAGAGGAAGCAAGGCGACTCGCGGAACTTGAACGCCGCGCGGCCGAGGAACGCGCGTTTCAGGAGCGCCGCATCACCTCGCCCACCATCGCCTTTGGCGGCTCCTCGGGCGCCAATGAGACGGCACTGACCGAGCGCACCTTTGGCGAGGTGACGGATTTCGTGCTGAACGGTGCATTGCCCTCCACCGTGACGCAGGCCGAGGTGATCGCCAATCCCTCCAACACCATCATCCAGGGCACCATGATCCAGGCCGTCATGGAAACCGCCCTCGACAGCTCCCTGCCCGGCCAGACCCGTGCCGTGGTGTCCGAGGATGTTTACAGCGTTGATGGCGCGCGCCTCTTGATCCCGCGCGGATCCCGTCTCGTCGGGCGCTACCGCGCCGGCGTCGATATCGCGCAGCGCCGCGTCACGATCGCCTGGGATCGGATTATCCTGCCCGACAACGAGACCGTCCAGATCAGCTCGTTCGGGGGCGATGAACTGGGCCGTTCCGGTGTCACAGGTTTCGTGGACACGCGCTTTGCCGAGCGTTTCGGGTCGGCAGCCCTGATCTCGCTGATTTCCGCCGCACCAAGTGCCGCCGCATCCGAGGTCCAGGATGAGACTGCCGCAGACGTTCTCGAAGACGTGGGCGATGATCTGGCAGATGCGACGGACAGCGTCATCGGCGATTACCTCTCCATCGGCCCCGTCATCTATGTCGACCAGGGCGCCCGCGTCACGGTCATGGTCGACCGCGATCTGGAGATATTCTGAGCCCATGTCGCTGAGCTATCTCGAAACCTCGCTCGACCGGATCGACGCCGCCGCTCGCGACGATGTCATCGAGATCTGCATCAACCCTGATGGCACCTGCTGGGGCGAATTCCAGGGCGATCACTTCATGCGCGCGCTGGACCAGAGGCTGACCGGCGTTCAGGTCAGGGACCTCGGCAACCAGATCGCCTCATCGGCCAATACTACGATGAGCAAGGACCGCCCCATCGTCTCGGTTTCGATCACCTACAAGGGGCGCCCGATCCGCGCACAGGTCATCACCCCGCCCGCCGTGCTCTCGGCCATGTCGATCAGCCTGCGGTTCTTTTCAAGCCTGCCGCTCGAGGGTATCGCGCTCGATTTTCTCTATGGCAAAGAGCGAAAGCTCGAAGACCTGCGCGTTGAAAAGAAGCGCGCCTTGCGCGCCGTCGTGGCTGCGGGTTTGATCGATGATGCGCTGGCCTTCTGCGTCGAGAACAAACTCAACATGATCGTCTCGGGCGGCACCTCCACCGGCAAGACCGTGGCCGCACGCAAGATCCTCTCTCACGTACCGGGTGAGGAACGGATCGTCACCATCGAAGAAGCCGCCGAGCTTCTGCCGACCCAGCCGAATGCCGTGACCCTCATCGCCAATCGCGACGCGGAATTCCAGACCGCCGATGTGCTTCTCACTGCGACGCTGCGCATGCGCCCCGACCGGATCATCCTCGGCGAGGTGCGCGGCAAAGAGGCCATGACCTTTCTGGAAGCCATCAACACCGGCCATGGCGGGTCCATGACCACACTGCATGCCGAAACCCCGCAACTCGCCGTGCAGCGGCTCGCGATCGCGGCACTCAAGACCGAAATCCCGATGACCTATGCCGACATGATCCAGTACATCGAGAACTCCATCGATGTGATCATCCAGGCCGGTCGGCATGACGGCAAACGCGGCATCACCGAATTCTACCTGCCCGGCGCAACTGAGATTGGAACTTCCTCATGAAGACCTTTGAATACGATATCCTGTCCTTTCCCATGACCCGAAAAACCAGCCTTGCCGACATGCAGGCCAGCCTGAATGCCAAAGGTGCGGAAGGCTGGGAGGTGGTGTCGATCAGCTCCTCGGAATTCGCCAATGTGGGACACACGGTCTTCCTGAAGCGTGAGACCACACCAGCCGGAGCCACGGCATGAGGCAGGCGCAGCACCTCGCCTTGGCCGCGCTGGCCCTAAGCCTGACGCCTACCTTCGCCGTTGCCGAGCGCAACCTAGTGCCAACCCTCGATCGCAGCTTTGACGTCTGTCCGGACCGGCCCGCTGAACCCTTGTGGATGCAGGAGATCCCCCTGCGCCAAGCCTATCAGCGGGTTCTGGTTCAGGACATCTATCGCGCCCAGAATCTCGAGCGCATCGTCCAGACCGGCAGCTGCGATTGCGAGATCCGGTTCCCGTCCTGGGACGCGGCCGAGGCCGTGTTTCGGGAGAGCTACGCGAGCGACGAACGATGGGAAATGCTCGAAGCCTCGGATGGCTACAACCGCCGCGCCAACGCCGCCCGAACTGCCGCCAAGGCCATCTGCGACGCCGCAGGTAATTGGTAAGGCAGCCCCGCGATGAGTGTCGTCACCTACTTCGTTGAAACCGCCCAGGCCTATCTCGACACCGCTGCCGAAACCCAGTTTGGTGCCGTTGCGGCAACAGTCGGCACGCTCCTGGTTTTGGGGACAACGCTGGTGGTGATCCTCGTCGGCATCAACATGATCTATCAATATCGGGCCATGGATGGGCACACAGCCTTCTGGCTCGCGGTCAAGATCGGGCTCATCGGGATATTCGCGACCAATTGGATGCAGTTCAACGCGTTCTCATCTGCCATTCTCTATGGGATCGACAGTATCGCGGGCGCACTGGTGGCCTCGGTCGGCGGGGGCAGTCCGGGGCCTTCTGGAACTTTCGCTGAAGAATTCGACCGGCTGATCGCCGAGCTCGGCGATTACCTGAATGCCGCCGGGTCCGAGCTGAACTGGATGGCTGGCGCCATGCTCGACATCGTCGGTGTGCTGCTGCTCTCGATCCTCGGCGGACTGGCCGCCTTCATCCTCGTGGCCTCCCGACTGATGATCGCGCTTCTGATCGGGATCGCCCCGGTGATGATTTTCCTGACCCTCTTCGAGGTGACCAAGGATTATTTCGCGCGCTGGTTATCCGCGCTTATCTCCTTCGCGATCTACCCTATCGTGGTCGCAGGGGTCTTCGCGACCATCACCGGGGTGGCCTCGGCTCTCATCGGCGAGTTGGGTGATCCGGAAGGGGCTTCCAACATCGGCGCGCTCATACCTTTCTTCATGATGGTGCTCATGGCCAAGGGGTTCATAATCGCAACACCCTTCATCGTCCGCGCGATCTCCGGCAACATCATGATGCCGGCGCTCTCCGGCGGCCTCGGTGGCGGATACAACTTCGCTCGCGCAGCGATGGGCAGCCAGCAGGCCTACAATCGCTACCTGATCGGCGGTTCCAGTGGTGCGGAATACGCAGCCCTCAGGGCGCGACAGTTCTTTGGCGTGCAGCAGATGCCCGCGAGGCAAGGCATGGGGCAGACGGGTTCTGGGGGCGGGGCGGGGTCGCCGGGGACTGGGTCTCAGATGCTGGCGCAACTGGCGAGACTGGGAAGGTTAGGAAGGCGGTGACCGCACTTTGCTGCCTATCGCCAAAGGATCAAGAAACCGCAAGGCGTTCCTAACTTCCGGTCGCTCGCATAGGGGTTTTGCTATCACCGACCATAGCCCGGTTCTTTGCAGGAGACCAATCGACTATGTATTGTTCATCCTCTTGTATCCAGAGAGCGTGTTAGTTCACAGGGCGGCAGCCCTGTCAGCTCGGCATGTTCACGACAGCCACCCCTTCGATGCAGTCTCTCGCCAGCTCAACCAGATGGGCGTGATGCGTGAAGAGGATGGCTTGCCCGTTCGCTCCAATCTCGGCGCAAAGCTGCAGGGCCGCACGTGCACGTGTATCGTCAAAGGTTTCCATGATGTCGTCCAGGATCATCGGCAGTGGACCAGGTTCCTGCGCAAAGCTGCGATATCCAGCAAGGCGCAACGCAAAGTACAACTGGCCCATCGTACCCGTCGACATCTGCTCCACTGGAACGGTGCTACCATCAGGTTGAATACCGACGAGCTTTTCACCTTCCGCCTGGGTCCAGACGTCAACGCCGGTCCAAGCGGGCGTGGTCATCGTGACAAAGGCATCTTCAACGTCACGCAGCATGCTGCTGCGCCGCTCTGCCGCAAGGCGACGCAACGCGCCGCGTGCCGCCAACACTCCGAGCCGAGCCACAGCCGCCTGACGCGCGCCGCTCCGTAGCTCTTCCAACAGTGTCGCTTGTTCAGTCGCGAGATCGCTGCGGTCGGCGGCCTGAAAGGCTTCGCGGTACAACCGGTCAGCTTCCCGCTGAGCGTCGCGGGCGGTGTCGCGGGCGAGCTGTGCGTCTTGCAGCGCCTGTTCCAGCTCTGTCGCGCGCGTGGCATCAGGCATCCGGTCCAGTTCCTCGGCGAAAAGATCGGCATCGACGCCTTCGCGGGCCTTTTGGCGATCGCGTTCTGCCATTACCTTTTCCGTGCGCAGACGATCACGTTCAACCAGCTTTGCAACACGATCGCGCGGCACCAAGTCCTGACCACCTTGCCCTTCGAAACAAGCGTCTAGATCGGTGTTCGCGTCCTGACGCTCGGTCTCTGCGCGACGTTTGGAACGGTAAAGCTCATCCCGTCGCAATACGGCCTCTGCCCGTTTTTCGTCCGCCCGCGTGGCCACAGTTTGGCGCGAACGCGCGCGGTCGATGATCTGGATAGGATCTGCACCTGCCGCGTTCTCAGGTTCCCCCAAAACTCGGGTCAAGCGCTCTGCGCTATCCGCAAGCGCGGCGATCGCTTGCTCCAAGGCCCCAACCCGAACTGAGAGCTTTTCATACTCGCCGTAAAGCTGCCGCAGACTGCGCAAGTGTGGCAAAGCGGTTCGAATACCCTCAAGCGAACGATCCGGCAAAGGCAGTGCCACAGTCAACTGGTCAAGCTTATCCAGAGCCGCTTCGAAAGCGTCGCGCGCTTGCTCCGCCTTGCTGCGCAACTCGGCAATATTCTTCGCGCCATCCTGCCATTTCGTCCAGGCCTCGCGGTCGTTCTGCTCCAACATGAGCGTTCGCTGAACTTGCGTGGGCAGATCGCCTTGTGCCGGGTCTAGCCCGAGGGGTCGCGCCGCGTCAGTTAATGCATCGCTAGCCCCCTCCTGTTGGGCAAGACGGTCGTTCAACGCTCTTTTGGCATTGGAAAGATCGGCCGCAGCTTCCGCCGCTGTCGCCAGGGCCTGTTGGCGCGCGCTGAAGGCCGAAGTTGGCGCGTCTTCTTCCAATCCCAGTGCAAGCGCCAATCTGGAACAGCGCTCCGACAGGTAGTCACGCTGCGTAATCAAGTTGTCGTGACGGGTCTTTGCAGTTTCATGCCGGGCCTCGGCGCTCCGCACTTGCCCTTGTGCCGCCAACAGCCGCTGGCGAGCCTCTGCCCCCAAGAGGTAGTGCGCACGAGCACCGTCATCAGCGTACATCGCCGCCTCGAACTGATCAGCCGTCTCAGACGTCAGATCGCCCCGATGCCGCTGCCATATGATGTCACGCTGGCGCCGGGTCTCTTCTGTCTTGACGAGGTCAACGGCGTCAGGTGCGGCCTCCTGCGTAGACAGGTCTACCCGCGCCTCGGCCATTTCTGCTGCGCGGTCTTCGAGGTCTTTGCGAGCCGACGCAAGATCGGCGGTCAGGGTCGCCCAATCTCGACTGACTTCGTCGAGCGTTTCTGGGGCAGGCAGGCCTGCGGCAATGATGTCTTTCCATGACCTCGGCAGGCCAGCCGTGAGCTTGGTCAGACGCGCCAACGCCCGGTCTTGGCTTGTCTCGAAAGCGGACATATCCGCCACAGCCTTCCAAGCATCGAAGGCGGCTCGCAGAGCAGACAAATCCTGCGGTTCAGTCGGCGCTTCGCCCTGTTGGGCGCGGGCTGCTTCAACGGCCTTCAAAGCGGCATCGGCTGAAAGACTGGCGGTCAAGCACTCCTGCACTGCAGTCGCGAGCTCCTCAAGCTCGCTTGCTTCCAAGGCAACTGTGGATGCCGGCGCATCTGGCACCTCAAGGAGTCCCAAAGCTTCGTCTATTTGCGTTCTGAGTTTGTCCCGGTCTTCGCGGCGTCGGTCCAGGTCAGCCCGCGCGGTGCTGGCGCGCCCCATCAGCGGTGCCCCATCGACGTTTAGTTGATCAAGCCGATCCAACTCTGCGGTCAAGGGCTGGGCCAGCTTGTCGAGCGGGTGGTCTGCGATGATCTGATCTTGTTTGACGATTTCTTCTTCCGCTTCAGTGATCCGGATCGACTGAGCCGCGATTTTCTCGACAAGACCTGCCACACGCTCTGCCGCTTTGGGAGGGAGGTCGGGACCGTCGGGGAAATTGGCTAGGACTTCGGTCAGTTGCCCTATCTCCTCGGTCCGATCGTACCAGACCACCGCAGCCTTCGACGCCGCTTGTCTTTGATAGGCCTGTCGGAGATCGGCATCAGCAGTTTCGAATTCGGCTGATGTTCGGTCACGATCGTGACGCAGGTTGCGCTCTCGCTCGGTTGTCAAGCGATCCGCTCGCAACTCGCGGCCAATCTCCTTCAGCCGATCGCTACCGGACTTTAACACTGTGCCCCGGCCACGTTTCTTATAGAATTTGTCGGCCCGCTCCGCCAACGAGTCCAGCGTTTGCGCCATTCCTGTCAGGCCGGAGAGACCTGCATGCAGGAGTTGCCCAAGGTCCCCCTGCGCCCCGGCAATCCGTTCGCCGCCTTCGCGCAAACCTTTCTCGTTGAGTGAAAACCGTTCCTCGTAGGTCTCTCGCGCTAGACCGTGCAGAGCACCCGATAGGATCGCCTCGTTGATTGGGCGGCCATTCGCGTCCAAGAGCGATTGGGTTCTCTTACTGTTGCGACGCAAGACCGTGGTTCCACGCCCGGGCAGATCAAGTTCTGCCCCCACCACAAGATCACTTCGATCGAACCGGAAGGCATATGGATGCGCGCCGCCCTTGAAACCAAAAAGCAGTTCCAGAAACCCGTTGAAGGCGGTGGACTTACCAGCCTCGTTCTGGCCAAAAATCACAGTCACATCGGGCATGCCTTCGGCAGGTTTTGGAAAAGAAATGTCGGCGTCTTTAAAGCGGCCATAGCGGATCAGATCTAACCGGTTCAGCCTCATCGTGAGGCCCCCGCGTGCAGTGTCAGAGAGACTTCGGCAATCGCTTCCTCGAGGAGCGCATCCAGACTATCCTCATCAAGTTCGTCTGTGATTTCCGACGGCATGGCGAGACGCAGTTCTTCGAGCTGTTGCAGAGCGGCCTGTCGAAAGCCTTCTTCGACCAATTCCTCCCGCATCAGGCGAACCAGATCGTCATTCTTGGAACCGGCTTGGCGTGTTGGCGGAACAGATTTGACCTTGTCGAGGAATACGCCGTCGATACTATCCAACACTTCTGTCGCCAGCTCGGTCACAAGTTCCGCCCCGTATCGATCCGAGGTGACGTGCAGGCGCACCGCCACATCGCGCCCAGACACTTGCGCGGCAAACAACGAGTCGCGCAAGGTTCGCAGAACCTCCTGTTGGTCAGAACAGGCGCTCAAGTCCAACGCGCATTCGGAAAAACTAAGGCGGCCAACAGCGCGGCGTTCGAACTCCGGCGCCCTCTTGTCCAGCGACACAAAGGTCACCGTGCCACCATTGCGCTCGCCAAAGTGACGCGGTTGCGGGATACCGGGCATAACCGCCAGAACCGGTCCATCCACTCGTTCAAACGGCGCATGAATGTGTCCGAGGCACCAGAGGTCGAACCCATGCGCCATCAGGTCCTGTTCAGCGCAGGGCGCATAGGGATCATGACCCGGGGCACCATCCAACGAGGTATGCATCAGCCCAACGTTGCGTTTCCCCGGCACAGGCCTGGGGTAATCAGGCAGGAAGCTCTTCGCCACATGCGCCGCATCGAAGGAGAGGCCATGGAAAGCTGCATCGCCAATTTCGACCGTAGGTGAGCCTTTGTGCAGCAGGTGGATGTTCGGTCCCAAGTCTCCATGTGCCTTGTGATCCAACAGCGCATCGTGGTTTCCCCTGATCAGCACCGTGGGCACACCAGCTTCTGAAGCACGCGCCAACTGGGTAATCAGGAAGGCGCGGGATTTCAGGTCCGGGTAACCGTTGTCAAAAATGTCACCCGCCAGCACCAAGGCATCGACCTGTTCCGATATCGCCAAATCGACAATCTCGACAAAGGTGTCCCGGCTGACCTGCTTCAAGCGGTCTCCAAGGTCAGGATTACGCAGTGCTACTGATCGGATAGGTGATCCGAGGTGAGTGTCAGCTGAAACAAGTAGACGCATTGTTATCCGTCACTCCATCTCGAACGATTAAGCAAATTACTGTCGCGCGCTCTGTCTTCTCCAAGCAAGAACAGCACCTGCAATATCTGTTTCAGGCAATTCATTCGCCCAACGATCCCAAAACTCTATGGTCGCGCTATTCGGCTTGTATCTCGGTTCGCCTACGCGGACTCTGGTCGGCAGGAGGCTCGCATCACCAACCACAAGTGACTCTCCCACATCCAGAACAGGCAGTAGGTCTCCAAAGCCACCAAGGCTGTCTGGCAGAAGCTTCCGGATCACGCTCTGGTCGTCGCCATTAGTCAGTCGCATTGCGACTACATTGTTACATTGACTCAAGACCGTTCTATTTACCTCTGAAGGTCGTTGACTAATAACCACGAGGCCAACGCCATATTTCCTACCTTCTTTTGCGATGCGCTCGAATATGCCAACAGAGATATCGTCGACCCCCTCTCGACCCGCTCGCTCCGGAATGTACAAGTGCGCTTCGTCGCAAAACAACGCTATCGGATGCCGCTCTTCGATTGGTGTCCACTGGGTGATGTTGAAAACCAGCCTTGCGAGTAGGCTCACCATCAAAGGAAGAATGTCGGAGGGCACTTCCGAGAAATCAATGATCTTGATGCCACCTTTGCTGCCTTCTTGTGCACCCCTGCTGGCAGTCAGAGCATGGGCCAGCCGCGACAGCCATTCCATATCCATGCACTCAGCGTGTGGTTGAAACAAAAAACCAAGTCGACGGTCGAGATGCTTCGCCTCGAACCGAGCGATAAGGCGGCTCAATTTACCATTGAAATCCCCCGCTTTATCGGAGCCTGCTCTGGCGCCCGGAACCCTTTCAGTGTCAAGGTACTTCAGGCGATCAAGGATTTCGTTTAGTGGGAAAGGTACAGGGCTATCGACGGTGAAATTTACCAGAACCTCTGTATGATTTCCATCCGTGAGAAATTTGCGTTTCGCCTCAGTGATTGTGTTTGCCATTACCATTGCCTGATTAGGCGCGTTTTGATCAGAACGGTCCACGAAAAGAGAAACCATGGCTTCATATCCAAGCAGCCAGTAGGGTAGGTAAAGCACGCCATCATCAAGACCTTGATCGTGCCCAAGATCACCTGGACCCGCTACTCGCAAGTGGCGAAACTCCTCGCCATCCAGTGTCTTGTACTCACCGTGGATATCGAACAAGATAGCATTGGCCTGAGGCAAAGCTGCCACTTGGTCTAGTATCCGCGCCGTGGTATAGGATTTGCCAGAACCGGTACTACCGACGATAACGGCATGTCTCTGGAACAACCTGTTTCCATTGAGAAATGCCGTGGCATTCTCATCGAGAGTATACTTGCCAAGCTCCATTTGCGGCCCATCGCCAGTAACATTTGAAATCACCTGCATAAAATTAGTTAAACGCGCTCCCTCTAGCGCAAAACAATTTGCATCAATCTCCGGAACAGTCTCAAGTGTTCGTCTAAAAACGTTTTCATCTAACCCCAACTTGTCGATGAGGGTGCCGATGAGTGCAACACGAACAAGATTGTTTTCAGGCAAATCAGCAACTTCATCTGCTTCGGGCTGCTCTTCTAAAGGCGAAATATCTGGCGCTTTTCGAGTTATACGGGAAACCACGCCCACCAAGTGTTGACCTGCTTTGCTGCTTTGGAGAGCGACAAGCCGATTGACCTGGACACGCTTCAATCTTTCGAGTTCATCAACGCGAACCACGACAACCGCGGTGTCGACGGCAATGATCTTTCCTAGTGCTTCGGCATCGTCGTAGTCAAAAATCGGCATCTCGGACCTCACATAATCAATTTGTTGAAACTATCGAATGACCAAAGATCGGGCTTTTCGATGGTAACGCCGTGTGGATGTTCCGGAAAAAATGCCTTGGTGCCGTCCCCATCCCTCTCCAGCGCCAAGTAAGCTTCGCCTGAATTCTCCGCCAAGAAGCGTTTGGCTTCATCGGTGAGCGTGCGTGCCAAGACTACTATGGGCACGTTCTGCTGTCGGCATCTTTCGACAATCTTCGGCTGAATGTGCCGATCTCGGAAGCCGTAACCCACGCAGAGAAAGGAGGCAGCCTGCTCCAAAGCTCGGTCGGCACCTTGGATTGCCGATCGAAATGGCTCATCGTGCGTGCGCTCGTATTTACTCACACCAGGCGTCACAATCAGAGGCTCAAAGCCTTCTGGAAGAGCATTAGGTATTGGCAGGGAAACAACCCGGCCAGTGGCATCAGCAAACCAGTCGAGAGAACCGTGAACCTTCCAGATCCTGACGGTTCTCGCCGTCTGGCCTCCCCGACGAACTGAAACCGGATCACCACCTTCGCGCGGCCGGATAATGCCAGGCAAAAAGCCTGTCGCGTGAAAATATCCAGCCATATCAGATGCATACTCTGCGACGCGATCATAATTTGGTGTCACAATATTTGTGACCGTATGTGTGCTTTTGAACATCCCACGAAGTAAGTCAGCTAGGTCGAAATGCTCCTCACCGCGCGCAGCACGCCCCATCAAAACTAAGTCGTCTTCGGCGATCGCCTGCCAAGTGAGTCCGACGATTTTTTCGACGAGACTTATCGGCGCCGCAGTTTTGAGCAGAGCCTCCTCTAGGCCATCCCCATCAGCCAAAGCTGTTCTGATCAACAACCATGCATCCGCTTCCTCACCTTCGTCAGGTTGGATATGGTCGCGGAGATATTGGGCCAAATCATCCATGCCTCTCAGGCCGTGTACAACTGATGCTCCGCTCCCCAGAATGACGACTGGGTGTTGCTGGAAACAGTGTTGGGCAAACGTCGCGATCCTCTCGATGATCTTTTCTTCTCCGTTCATAGCCTGATCTCCGCGTCGGGGTTTCCGGCGGCGAGCGCGTTCATCCAGGCAAGACAAAGCTCACGGCTTCGATATTCGCCGAAGGCTTCTTCCTCTTGTCGTTCAATGATCGGGAAGGTCGAGTAGACATATCGGACATCGTCTCGGTCGGTGAGGCCGTACAGATGAAAGAACAAGGCATCGAGCTTGGCGCGCAGCATCAAACGTCTGTCTTCGTTCCAGGCGAAAGGCGGTCGGACCGCGCCGGTATCGTCAACATATCCAAGATCGTGCGCAAACGCGGCAATGTCGTGAGCCGTGTAAGTCAGCTCCAGCACAGCTTCGCACACGATCTCAACCGCGGATTTACTGCCAAATCGGGTTGATTGAATCAGCTCAGGCGGAATCATCGGTAGCTGCTCGAGAATGTACCAACTCGCATGGTTGCTGAGGATCTTGGTCCTGGCGATGAAGTCGACCATCGTGCTGTTGAGGGATGCGGCCAATATGGCTTGCGCCTTTGCACGTTCTCTCGCATCTTCGATTTCGACCCTCAGGATAGGCAGGGTGTGTCCGGCCCCGAATGGCGGGATGATGCAGGAAATCAGGGAGCGGGCATTGGTCGTCGATGTGACATCTTTTATTGCCAGTTCGACGTTCAAATCGCCGGGGTCGAGCACAAAATATCTTGGCGCGATGACGTGGCTTGGGTCATGCCGCTGCTCGTCAGTCGTTGCAGCACCTTGGCCACTGCGATGCAGATTTGCGTCAATGGTAGTAATGCCGGATGCGCGATGATCGAAGGCTTGCACCATCTTGCCTTCGTACAAGGGCACCCAGTTGCCCTGCGCGCTGCCCCAGACCCCTCCATGCTCGGGCCAGGCACCTTCCTTCTCTTCAAGTTCCTTGGTGGTTCGAAACTCATCTGAAGAGTTCGCCATGTGGTACTGCGTGGCATATCTTACTGGCCAAGCTTTGACCTCCGAACCCGATGAACGGTCCACGAGAACAGGGAAACGTTCATACGTCTCTGTGGCGATCTCTCGATCCCGGGCCGCGCGATAGACCGGTGCAGTTTTCGAATTCGGATTCACATGCTGGAAGTGATCGACCCCCATGCTGAAGACTTTGTGCAGGTCTTTCAGCTCGGTGATATCGCGCACGAAAGTAGCAAAACGGCATTCGCCGAAAGTCTTTTGACCACCAGAAAAGACCAGAACGCTGAATTTAAAGCGATAATAGACGTCCGGGAAGAAGAGGGGACCTTCCGCTCGTTTATTGAAGAAATCAAAATAGCAGGATGCCGCATGGCCTTCGATTAATTGTGAAAAAAACTCCTGTGAGCTTGTTTCCGTTGCGATGCCAGAGGGAATGAGAAGCCCGACAATGCCATCCGGTGCAATTATCGCCCGTGCCCGTTCCACGAACAGCGAGTTGAAATTCGTATCACCCCCGGACAAGAGCGGGTAATCGCCACCCTTGCGTGCCATGCGGCTCGTCGATTCCGCGCGTGCATTGGCCTTTTCGAACTCCTTGGCGAGCGGGTCGCCAGCCTTCTGTAGGTCAGAGATTAGGGCTTTGCGGTCCGCAGCACGTTGAACCCGGGCAATTTCCGGACGGCGGGCTGCAAACCATTCGACCTGCTGAAGCTTGATCCGATCCCATGGCGGGTTTCCGACGATCGCGTCGAACCCGCCTGTGAGCGTTTCATCTTCCCAATCCGACCAGATGCCTGGAAACGCGACCTGCCAATTTAGGAAGTTCTCTTCGGAGATCAGAGTTCTCGCTTCGGCAAGGATCTCGGCGAACCGTTGGTCTGCATCACGTTTGATCCGGGGATCACGTTTACCCATGGCAATGGCCAAGGGATCACCGAACTGCCCGTCGAAGAAGACTTTTAGAGCCGCCTTTCCGGCCTTGTCTTTGACGCCAATCCATTCCAGCGCGTGGATGAATTTTAACAGCGCGTCGAGGGGCGCTGTCATCTCCTCCACCTCGGCAAACACGTCGGCCGAACGGTGCGCCTCGGCGATTTCAGCGTCTGTCAGCCCTTCAACGATCTGCATCTTGGAAGCTGCCCGCAAAGCCCGCCTCATGGGCTCGTGCAGGAGGAGCGGAGTTCCAAAGGTTGCAGCCTTGTCGATTCCGTTCTTGACCCATGACCCGAAAAGGCTGTCCCCGCACCGCAAGTGGTGATCCAGGAAAGACAGTGGCGCGCCCACGGTGAAGGTGTGAAGCCACAGGGCTACCTTCGCGAGTTCGACCGCCATCGGGTTCTTGTCGACGCCGTAAATGCAGCGCTTGAGAACCATTCGGCGAATGATGTGCCGGTCGTCGAGTTGCTCCTCGTCAATCGTCCAGTTCCGCTCATCAGCATTGGCCAATATGGTGTTGCGGATCGTATCGATCCGTTCGCCCAAGGGAGAGATATAATCTCCCCATTCTTCAGGTGCATCGAGTTCGGCCTCGGCCATGGCCGCAATCACCTGGTCGGCCATGAAATCCACCAGACTTACGAGGAAATGGCCTGAGCCCATGGCCGGATCACAGATCTTTAGGTCGAGAAGCGCGGTTGCCGGATCGAGACGCTTGAGCTGACCAATCTTGCGATGATCTGGCAAGTCCCCTTGCCCCAACTCTTCGATCTTGTCTCTGAAGGCACGCTTGCGCTCTTCGAGAAGCGGTTCGAGGGTCTCGGTCAGAATGAGCTGCACCAGGTCATCCGGCGTGTAGTAGCTGCCTGAACCTTTACGCGCGAAGATGTTGGGCTGAACCGTGATGTCATCGCCATCGCGCGTCACCTCATATTCGAGCAGCCGTTCATATATCGAGCCAAGCTGCTGCACCGAGAGGTTACGGTAGTTGATGTACTTGCGCCCCTCTGGTGTCACCTCGAAGGAAAGCGCGTCGATCACGCGCGCCATGACCGCATCGGGGATGCGGATATTGGTCAAGATCGCATGGCGTTCCTGATCGAAAAGACCGCCGTTGTAAGGTGGAAGACCGATTGAGGCGTCCCCTTGGTCAATCGCGATGAAAAGATCGGCCATCGCGCCCCAATAGCGCGCAGCCGTTTCAGAGAAGACATCGTTCTTGTCTTTGCGTTCTTTGACATCGAGACGCACTTTGTTGCGCAGTCCGTAGTCGTCATAGCGCGTGTCCTTAACCGGCAAGAGGTCGCGGTCTTCAGCGTATAGGATGAACAAGAGCCGGTAGAGCAGGATCAGCGCGGCTTCGCGCACATCCTGTAGATCGGCCTCGGGTGCGGCTTTGACGATCGAGCGCACAAGGTCAGGAAACACCTCTCCGAAAACCTTGTTTGAGAGGTCTTCAGCAACGCGCTCTTCGTAGAACTTGCCCTCTTCGAGAGCTTTTTCGTGGAAAGTGCGCGGATCAGCGCCTGCAGGCACGAATGCCTCACGCCGGAAGATAAGCAAAAATACCTTCAGCCAGTGGCGACGATCGTCTTCATTTAGCGCGAAAAGCCCGTCATTGTGCCCTGGCAGATCGAGGATTGCCGCGATGTCGAGCTCGAAGAATTGCTCAGACACAGACCGCGCGCCCGAGAAGTAGAGCCGCCATTTTGAGCCGTTGGTCAGAATGCCCCAACGGAGTGTACCGCCCGTGATATCGTCGATGCGGCGCAAGTAGCGGAGCATCTGGGTCGAGGGCGCGGTTTCCTCTCCACGTCGGCCAGATCGCCGATCGAGTGGGCGCGCCCATCTTTTGGACTCAACCACGGCGCGGCCAAACTCGTATCGCTTCCATTCTTCGGGGAAGCCGTTCGCCTTGGCCTTCGTTTCAACGCTTTCAAACAGCAGACCATCGGGCACGTCTTCGCGCCCCCTTGGTGACAGGTTTTGCTGACGCAGCGATTCCGTCCAGCCAAGCGCTTCAAGAATTGGCCAGATCAGATCGTCTTCTGTTTGGCTTTCATTCGGTGTTTGAGCAATTGGGAAGCTTTCAAAATGGTCACGAATGCTCTCACCAAACTTTTCAAGATCAGCATCGCCAAGCGTGTTCCACTCCGAAACGTCCTGAATGGACTCGGTCAAAAAGTCGGAAGTGAATAGGCTGCCCTGGCTTGCGATCTCACTGCTCAAATCGAGATTTCCTCTTGTTTTTTCGTAACGTATCAATTCCCGAAACGCGATGCAGCACAAATGTGAGGCGCGCAAACATAGAGCAACTTGCCATCGTCAGACCTATGATTACTCCGCATGTCCAGCTTCGGACCGTTTGGCCATCATTGACCGCAGATCGTCAAGGCCATCCAGTGCGGTTCGTAACTGAGCGTCATCTTCCTCCTTTTCCAGATCATCCGACGCCACCTGCCCCACAAAATCCATCTCCATCTGCCGCTGCTCCTCCGCGGTCACCGCCTGAACCACGGCTGCAGTCTTCTTTGGCGAGGTGTCAACTCGCGTCGGAGGCCGTTGCGCCTCGCCTCGCACCTGATCCGCGCTTTCAGATAGGGATTCATCTACTGCTCCTCCGTGCGAACGCGGGAACAAAGGCATCGCCTGAACACTCAGCGGCAGCGTGCCCTGCGGCCCCCCTCCCCCCGGCTTCGGAAACGGCAACTCCCCCGTCTGCGCCGCGTGGATCGCCTTGAACAGCCGATCGTCAAAATATTGGATCCGCTTCGCGCGGACCGGCATCTGGGCATCGATGACCATGACGATCTCGTCGAGCGGTAGGCGGCGCGCCTCATCTTCGGGCAGCAAGGAACTTTCTTCGGTCCGTGTGGATTGGCTGCGCCCTTCAAAGGGGTTCTTGCCGATGGACTGGGACCGCGTGATAACGGTCTTGGTGGTCTTGCCAACCGCCTTGCTGAGCTCTTCGACGGTCTTCTCATCCGAGGGCGTGAGATAGAGTTTCACGCCCGCGTTGCCCTGCAGCGCACGGCGGGTGTTTTCGCCATAGATTTCATCGAGGGCGGGGATGGTTTGTGTCACGACGGCCAGGTGACCGCGATAGGTCCGCAGGGTCTCGATGCTCTCGACCACGATGGGCATCTTGCCGAGACGGTTGAACTCGTCGAGCATGATCATCACGGGCCACGGCTCGTCTGGCCCGGGGTCCTTTTCCTGCATGGCCGAGAGGAGATCGGAGAAAAACAGCCGGATCAGCGGCGCGAGCGGCTTCACCATCAGCGGCTGGACCACGAGATAGACCGAAAAGGGCTTTTTCCGGATCGTGCGGAAATCAAAGTCCGAGACTGCCGTCGCTTCATCGATGGCCGGGTTCTGCCATTGATCGAGCCCCGAGGTCATCAGGAGCGAGACGTAAGAGGTCAGGGTGTCATTGTTGGTCGAAGCCAACCGCGTGAAGATCAGTTTTGCGGCCCGGTTATCCACCTCGTGGCCGCGCGCGAAGTATTCCTTCTGCTTGTTCCCGCCCGAGGCCGCGATGCGATAGATCTCGCCCAAGGTCGGGCGCTTGCGCTGGAACGCCAGCAGGCCTGCCGCCACGAAGAGATCGATCCCGCCCTTGAGCAGGCCCTGCACCCGGTCATTGTCGCTCTGCAGGAACAGCGTCGCCAGGAGTTGCAATTCCATCTGCTGGCGCGCGGGATCTTTCAGTTGATAGATGCGCAGGAGCGGGTTGTAACGATGCGTGCGCTTGCCCTCCCAATCGGTGGGGGCAAAGCGATAGACTTGGTCGCCTTGGGCTGCGCGGTGCCGGGCCGTTGCCTCGAAACACTCGCCCTTCACATCGAGCGTCACGGCAGAGCCTTGCCAGGTCAACAGGTTCGGAATGACGAAGCCCGTGGTCTTGCCGCGGCCCGTGGGCGCCACGATCAGCGCATGCGGGAAAACCTTCGAACAAATGTAATTGGCGCGGGAGCCGGGCGGCCCCAGCTTGCCGAGGATGAACCCGGTGCCCGGCGCCCCGAAGAAGCCATTGGCCTTCATCTCGCGCGCGGTCTGCCAATGGGTCTGACCAAAGCGTGTCAGGGCGGACCCCGAGAGGGCGAGGCTCAGCATCAGGCCGGCGGCGGCGAAGCTGCCGATGATCAGATGGATGAGTTGGGCGTCCTCCGGGCGGCGATCGAGGATCGCCATGTAGTTCTGCGCGATATAAGCAAAGTCGATCTCGGCCCCAAACCCAAGATCCTGGTAGGTCAGCACCGCCGAGGCGATGGTATAGCCCATGGCGGCGGTCACCAGCGTTACCAACAAGACACCGGTCGCGATCCGCGCCTTTCCCATGGGCGCGCTCAATGGACCTGTCCTCGCTCGGTCTCGCCATCCACATCGCCAGTGCGGTGTTTTTCGTATTCGGTATCTGCAAGATCATCGACCACCTGGCGCAAGGCCTCCGTGTTGGCCGTCGCGGCATCGGATTGCAGATAGACCTTGGCGACATAGAGCCGGTCGAGGCGGTCCTCGAGAACCTTTTCCAGCGCATCGGCATCACCGGATGTGAGCCGCTCAAGTTGACGGTCATCCAGCACCCGCGCGATCTCGGTTCGGAAGGCGTCCCGCTCCGCCTCGGTCTCGAAGGGCGCGGACAACTCCCCCGCCCGCTCATGGTCCAGGACACGCGCAATCTCGTCTGCGAGGCGGTCGGTACGGTCAGACTGCGGCGCAGTTTCATCGCGGGCTGCGAGGAGTGCGTCGCGCGTTCCAGACCCAAGCCCCTCGCGCAACTCGGTTTCGCGGCGGACCTGATTGATGACCTCCGTGTCCCGGATCTCGACGACGGCCGCATAGGTCGCGCCAAGCCCGCGGGCGAGGTGGGACGGCATGTCCGGATAGCGCGCGCGCAAGTCATCTGCGACAGCATCCGCAACAGGTGTGCGGACATCGCGTCCCTCCATGATGCGGTCGACCTCGCGGGTGATCTCGCTGGCACGGGCCGCATCGGTAATGGTCTCCCTGTAGGGCGCAGACCGGTCAATCACATCGCCAGGGCGTGCGAGCAGATCCGGGTGTGCCTCGAGATATGCACGCTGCTCCGTCTCGATCCGGCGCTCCGCCCGTGAGACAACCTCCCAGTCCCGGTCCTCGATCTGCTGCGCGGTCAGGCCGTCTGCGCGCATCTCCTGACGGATTGTCCCTTCCATCGCCCGGACCGCGCCCTCGTGATAGTGGAACCGCTCGTTGATCGGTTCCGCTTCCATGACGCCATCCCGGCGCAGCACGTTCTCCCGCTCGAAGAGCGTGCCAAGTTCGACATGCACATCGTTGAGAATGTCGCGGGCCTGTTCCAGATCGGCGCGGCGTTCAAGGTTCAGATCGCGCGCCTCGGCCACCTTGGAGAGATCATCTGCGATCCATTGATGCTCCAGCGCGGCGCTCGAGGCCCCGGTTTCGATCCGGGCCACCACTTCCGATGTGCTGATCCCGGTGCCGCGTAGTGCCGCGTCAATGCGCGATCTCAGGTCGGGCTCGGCCAGACGCTCGCGCTGGCTGGCGTCGATATTGGCTTCGGAATAGATCCCGCCCTCCGACGGGGTCTCTGACAGCGTGGATGAACGCAATCCGAGAGGCTGCATGTGCTGGACCTGCGTCTGGATCTCGATGAGGCGTTTTTCCAACACGGGACGTTCCGCGTCGGGCTTCTCGGCGATCATGCCCTGCACCCGCGCGAGCTTTTCCGCATAGAGGCTTCTGAGATCCTCGAAGCTTTGATCCTCGGCCATATACACATCTCCTGTTCGGTCCACCTGCCCGCCGCGCGCCAGCACCTCGCCCGCGCGGAAGAGGGCTGCGGCAATATCCTCGCGGGCCTCCCGGGAGGCCTCTGCGGCCAGCGAATGGTAGACGGTTCTGGTGTTGGCGATCTCCGCCAGCGTCCGGGTCAGGTCGGCCCCCACACGTTCCCGCTCGCGGGGAGCGCGACCCTCTTCTTTCGCCGCATAAACCTCGCTGGTGCGGGCTGGGTAATGTACAACCCCGCGATCCACCCGCCGTGTGGCCTCCAGGCGCACGCCGTACTTCTCCGCCTCCTCGACCATGGCGAGGCGAAAGTCGTCATAGTTGAAGCGATGGTTGCGCCCGAGGAAAAAGAACTCGCCTTCTTGCGAGCGGCGGTTCAGCACCAGATGCGCATGGGGATGATCGCGGTCCTCATGCACCGCGATGATGTAATCGAAATGCCCCGCGTCGGTCTGGAAGAACCGCTCGGCCACGTCCGTCGCGATGTCGCGCACATCCTCCCCACGCGTGCCCACGGGGAAGGACATGAGCATGTGGGTGGTCTGGCCCAGCTTGGGCTTGAAGCCCGCATCCCACCGCTTGGCAAAGCGCTCGGTCAGGTCCTTGATGTCACCCGCCTCGAGCTTCGCCTTGCCATCCAGGAACCCGCTACTGTCCACGATATGGGTAGACTTGGTGGTGAGGTAATCGAGCTGGATTGCGAGCTGCGATTTGGTATACGTGCCCCCGCCCCGGATCGCCTTGAAGACCGCTGGCCGATGCCCTGCTGCCGCACGCGTAAGCTGGGTCTGCTTGGCCACGTGCAGCCCCTGCATCGAGCCCCGGACTCGGCTCCAGCCATCCCGAAAGATCTCGCCCGTGACGGCATGGACGGCATCATTCAGCCGCATGGGCAAACTCCCTTAGCGCGGCCGTGGCTTCGAGCTGCATCGCATCACGTCGGCGGCGCAGGAGCAGGTCAATCTCGTCAGCGGAATCCAGGATGAACCGCGCCAGCCCGCGCATCTGCGCAAGGCGCAATTCGGAGAACTCGGCACGCGTGCCACCGTCAGCCCCCTGCCCCCGCCGGTTGGCCTGCGTCATCTGCTTGGCGATCTGCGCGACCCCATTTCCGACCTCGTGCAGAGAGGCGCGGTAGCGCGCCATCTCTGCTGCCATCTGCGCGTCCGGAACGAACACCCCGCCTGCCGCCTGAATGAGCCGCCTGAGCCCCTCGGCCCGGCTCTCGATCCCGGCCTCGTCCAGCACCTCGTCGAGCGCCGCAAGCTCCGCAGCCGTGACCTTCACACTGACCGCGGAGACCGGGATCGCGGCATCTGCCTGGCGCTCGGCATCAGCTTTCAGGACGTAGCGCACGGCCCGCGATGTAACACCGAACCTCGCAGCCAGCTCGGACGTCGACACACCCTCCGCGGCCTCGCGGACGATCTGCATCTTCTCGATCTCTGTCAGGCGTTTTGCTCGGGACATGCGGAAGAAAGACCCCCTATTTCCTGCCACCTTCCACCAAGGCTGCCCCCACCTTACGATATTATACCTAGCTGTCAATTATATACTTACGTCGCATTCAGGCTCAGGCAGCCTTGGTGTCCGCTTCCCCCGCGGCCCGCAGGGACGCGGCTCTGCCGCCCTCACCACCGGGCGACCCACCTGTCCAATGGGTCCCCTTCCCCAGCCCCGCCCGAGGGTCTGGCCGAACACCCAAGTGTTCGGAAGGAACCGCGGGCGGGCGCAAACCCCACCGAAAGGGCGGACAGGCAGGGTCAAGGAGGGCCAGATTTGGCTCCGCCAAATCTCTGCCGCAAAAACCGGGAGGCCCTGGCCGATAGGTTTTTGTGGATGGCCCCCTTGAGGCTGACTGGCCGGTCTGTCGCGGCCTGACCCTTCCGGGAGAAGCGCGTCTGTTGAATGCAAAGCGACCGGCGGCTTCGTGAGGTCCCCTTGAGCGATCTGACCGCCGAACCCGGCATCCCTGGAACTGGGATCGGGCCGCCTGATGGCGGCCCATCCTCGTGAGAGGATTTAGTCCTGCGGGTCCTTCGCGCTCGGCGGGAACATCACCAGCTCCGAGACCGCGACCGGGAAGTCGAGCTTGAGGCTGAAGAACTCCGAGCCGTCCCCATTGCGAGTGTTGCGGAACATGGCACCCACGCGTTGGAAGCGGGTGCGCTCCTGGCCATCGGTGTCGGTGAACTTGACGGGGACGGTGGCGACGTAATGGTTGGTCATTTGGGTTACTCCTTGTTGCGATGGGGATCACCCGGCACGGGGGCAAAAGGCCCGGTCGCAAGCGCAAATGCGGAGGGTCCGCGGCCCCGCCGTGGAAGCCGTATTTGTGCTTGCCGGAGCGTCAGCGGAGGGCACGCACGGGCCGACCCCGTGCGATCCACATCTATGAGCAAAAAGGAGAGACCCAAATTTGTGCCACCACTTTGAAGCCGCCATCGAACCCGTCGATCGTGATCGAAGATGGCTAGGTTCGTTCTGATCCAATGCATCTGGATATCGATCCGTCACGCTCACCATGTGGCAGGTCAGCGTTCCGCCGCGCGCGAAGGTTCGTCGTCTGGGTCGGTTGGGCGCGTCTGCTATCGGCACCAGGGTTGAGGGCGTGGGGGACAGCTGGTGCGTCCACATCGGTACGGCACGGCCAGACCTTCAGCAATGAGCGTGCTGCCGACGTCCCGACCGTCAACGAACAACGAGCCGCAGAACCGCCCGAAGTTGCACTGATCCGTACCCTCCGTCCCGGGCCGGCAGGAACAGGCCACGCGCTCAAACTCAATTGATGTCGCACCCCGCACCAATTGACCTAGACGCGCAGTCGCGCGCTCCCCGACCTCACGCTCTGCAGTGCAGGCGGGTCTCCATGTCTCAGGCGCGTTAAATCCAACGAGACGCACGTTCGCTCTCAGGCCTCGAACATCGATCGTATCACCGTCAATGATCCGCACATCGCTGGCGCGAAGCGACCGGTCCTGTGAGGCGGGTCGCTCTGTTGGCGGCGCGACTGGCGACAAGAAACGGGTCGCCATCCAGCCCATACCAAAATTGGATCGAATCTGGGTCCACTGCCCATCTTCGCGCAGAATTTCGACGCGGGTTCCTTCGCTCAAGACACCCATCACGGCATTGGAAGTAGACGGACCAGCACGTTGATTGACGCGTGTCCCTGTCACATAGACGTAAGCGGCGTCGGCAGTTTGCGATGAGGGAACGGCTGACGGACTGTAAGGTGTGGATCGCGTGTTCGATGATTCAAACAATGATCCAACCAATGCGAAGAATCCGACAGCGATCACCAACGGAACCATGATTTGGCGTTGAGCCTTGCGCACGGCACGCCGAGGTGCATTGATCGCGCGGGTCACGGAGACCGGACGGGGTCTTGCCTGACCGGTTCTGGTACTGCGCCTTGGTGCTGGTTTAGACGTCTTGTCTTCAGCCGCTGACTTTGTCTGGGCCGGTTTTTCCCGTTCCAGTTTCAAGACTTTGTGCAGGCTCGCATACTGCGCTTTGCTCAGGCGCGTCTGCGTCCCATACCGCTGAAACCGCTCAGCCATGTTCGTGAGAAAAGACATCTCCCAATCGTTTGCCTGCCCGGATCGCAAGCGCGCATCAATGCGTGATTGAATCTCTTTGGTGCGTTCCGGAGAAAAAGGCATCTAGGAAAAACCTGGGCGGGTGTTGATCTGTGCAACAAATGTCTTCTGCCGCACGGCCACATTAAGCTGTAATTGCATCGAGATACCATCCAGCGATTTCCGAAACCAGATTGGACGGACTACAAACACCTAGGCATTCGACTCCCATTGCTGGAGTTCACTGCGACGCCGCCGTTGTTCACACACATCTGGGAAAACGGTGAAAGGGCCGCCCGAAGGCGACCCTCTATGTTCAAGTCTCCGCGGTCTTCTTAGCCGGGTCAGCAACCCGCATGACCGTCAGGCCTTTCGCTTCCGCCTTCTGCCCGAGGTTAAGCGCGACCCCGTTGCCGCCGAAGAGGACAACCCCCGTCGCCGCGAACTTGTCGTCCAGCATTTCGTCGTTGCACTTGAACGGTGCCGCCCGCCCGTGCGCGGACCAGCGCGGATCGAAGCGCGCCTGCGCGATCCCGCGTGCCCGGGCCCACCGGGCCGCAATCATCTCCGCCCCGTGCTTGCCACCCTTGTGGCAGAGGAAGATTTCCTGGTTGCGGTTCTGCTTGATCCGTTCGCGAACCTTGTCGAGCGTGTTGAAGATCACATCGACATCTGTCCAGTCGGTTGCGCCTGAGACGATCAGGGGAACCCCCTCGACTTTCGACTTCTCGGCGGTTTCACGGTCGTGCTGCTCCAGCAGTTGCCGCGCCTCGAAGACCGCGCCAGTCTCTTGCGCCCGGACGCTTGCGCGCGACCCGGCTGCCGGGATGAAGGCGTGACCGGTCTCGATCTCGTAGCATTCCGCCGCCGCTTCGCTCATCACCTCGATGGCGCTGACAATCTCGCGCAGCTGCACAAAGCGCGCCTGCGCCTCTTCGAGCGCGGTCTCGGCGATCTCCGATCCGTCGTGGGATTTTGCCAGCGCACCGATCTTGTCGGCGGTGCGGTCGACCTCCTTGCCAAGCGCCACCTTGCGGCGCTGCAGGATCGTGGCGAGCCCATGGGCCAGCGGTTCGATTTCCGCCTCGAGCCCGGTATTTCGCAATTGACCGAGCAGAGCCTCGAAGCTCTCGCGGATGATGTGGTCGGTCAGGATGTGATCTTCCGGGATCGGCAGCTGCGCGTCCTTCTCGGTCAGCCCGAAAAGTTCGATCGTCTCGTAGGTGTTTGCGGTGTCGTAAGCCATGTCTGGTCTCCAGTGTTCGGTTCCTAGGCCACCACGTGAGTGTGGGGGCATGGCCGAATGCTTGGTTTCCGAATCTGCCCGGGTCAGGGACGGCGCAGCCGCCGGCTTGCCGGGCGCAAAAGTTTTCTGCGCGCAACACCGGACACATGCGCGCCCTCACGCACGGGACCATCCCGCGCCACATGCCCCGCCCCCGCCGAAAAGTTTTGCGATCCTTGACGCGGGCTGATTTGGGGGCCATCCGGAGGATATGCTTCCGCGCTCATGTGTGTGTGGTTTGACGGTAGGTTTGCCCGACCCGAGCAGGCAAACGGCCCGACCGGACGCGTGAGACGGATGGAGCGGCGGGATCGTTTTGCCCCGCAAAACAGACCAGAGCGCAATCCGGCGGAGCGGCCGGGGAGGGACGTGCTCGCGAGGCGGGCAAACCGGGACGCCGGGTGCAACGCCGCGGTGAGGCCGCATGGCCGAATGCGCGACGGACCGAAGGGCCGTTCTCCCCTGCGACACGCGAAGCCGAGCTGGGGAGGCCGACAGGCATCGGGCGGTATGTTCAAAACTGCGAAATTCGTAAGTCTGCAAGCCCCATAATGTTTCAGTTGCTCAATCCGTCGGCAAGGAACAAGATGGGAACAAAAAGGAGACCGAGCAATGGTTGATGACATCGAAATGCCCCCTGAACTGTCGGAAGCACTTCAACGGCAAAATGAGATAGACTGGGCGGAGGCCGGGCAGAAGGCACCAGTGTCTGGTTTCACCTACAAGGGAGTGCAGCTTGAGACCAGATGGGCGGTCCTTCGTGAGCTGGAGGATATGAAACGCATTGTCGATGCCATGCCCGAGCTTATGTCGCGGCGCATAGAAACCATCTGGTGCGACTCCAAAGCCGGCGCGATCTACATCGTGACCGTGAAAGACAGACTCTGGGTTCCCGATATGAAATTGACGATCTCGGACGCGATCGTGGACACGGTCGGCGGGCACAACGGAATTTACATTGACGGTGACGCGCCCGCCGGAATGAACGTTGACCCGTATTGGCCGGGCAACTACCCCTAGGGTCGGGATCCAACGGGCGAAAAGAGCGCAAAACCTGCCACCTCACGTTGACAGGTTTTCCACCCCACGGGTATGGTGGCTTTCCATATCCACCTGTGGCGGGATATCGTACACCTAAGCATCGTGTTCCAATAACCGCGAGTTCGGGAGTAGCGGAGTACCGATATTCGGGTGGGGTGGAAATTCCACCATTCGAAGGCCCGGCCAAGCCATTGAGAAGACGCCCAAGCCTCCGTAAATCGAATGACAAGGAGGCCCGCAATGGCAAAGACAATCAAAACAAGCAAGGCGCGCAAGAAGGCGCCGGAAAAATCCTCGACCGAACGCATCTTCGGACCGAAGGTCTATTCGCATGGGTATACCGGCGTTCCAAATATCCTGCTGCGCGCGCAAAACCGGCTGGGGATCACCCCAACCCAGCTGACCATCATCGTCCAGCTTCTCGGTTACTACTACGATCCGCTCCGTCCGCCTTTCCCGACGAAGCGCGATCTTGCAAAGCGCATCGGCATCACGGAGCAGACGATCAGGATCAACATTAAGGCGCTCGAAGAAGCCGGGCTCGTCACGCGCGAACAGTGGAAGACGAGCGCCGGTGACTACGGCCCGAACCGGTACCACCTGACCGGGCTGATCAACAAGCTGAAGAAGCTCGAACCGGATTTCGAGGAGGAACGGAAGGAGCGGGAGGAAGCTCGGGCCCTGACCGAGACGCCGCGTGCCAGGGCAAGCGCCCGCGCCAGAAAGGCCAAGGGCGATGGCGGCACAGAATAAGCGCATCCTTTGTTTCATCGACGAATGCGGAACCGCCGGCGAACCCGGCTTCGCGCTCGGATGCGTGATGGCTTGGGCGCGGGAGTGCGGACGCGCGGATAAATCCTTGAGTGATTTGCTGGAGCCGAATGCGAACGAGCTGCATGCGGCGAATCTGAGTCGTGAATACCTGCAAAGTCTTCTGGCGCGCTTCGCACAGACTGACCGGCCCGAGGGCATGATTCTGATGAATAGGCTGGGAACGGTCACCGAGGGCACTGCGCCAGCGATCTACGCCGGGAATGTCATCGAGACCGTCAAGGTCGCCGTCGGGCAATTCCGGAAGCTGAACCGGATTCGCGGCCAGGGCGTCGGCAATGTGGAACTCATCCTCGATCTGAACCACCACAACACGGTAAGCGCCCGGTTTCTACCGCAGCGGCTGGTCCTTGACGCGG